>JBJFFF010000001.1:0-4224 GCA_051891455.1 Clostridia bacterium
TTGTTTTGTTTGCTAATAAATGTCTTCTGTTTGATTTTGTTCTTTTTACTTTTCCTGTCGCTGTGTATTTATATCTTTTTGCAGCTGCTTGATTTGTTTTTAATTTTGGCATTATATTTACCCCCTCTTTAAAATGTGAATATATAATATTTTTAGCATTATTATTTATTAATTGGTGCTAATATTATAAACATATTTTTACCTTCTAGTAAAGGTTTCTTTTCTAAAGTAGATACTTCAGATAATTCTTGAACAAATTTATTTAGCACTTCTTCACCCATTTTTGCATAATTTACTTCTCTTCCTCTAAATCTAACTGTAATTTTAACTTTGTTTCCATCTGTTAAAAATTTCTTTGCATTTTTAGATTTAAATCCGAAGTCATGTTCTTCAATATTAGGTGTTACTCTAATTTCTTTTAGTTCAAGAGTTTTTTGCTTTTTCTTAGATTCTTTTTCTCGTTTTGATTGTTCAAATTTATGTTTTCCATAGTTCATAATTTTACAAACTGGATTTTCTGGATTTGATGATACTAAAACTAAGTCTAATTTTTTTTCTGCTGCCATGTCTAGTGCTTCATCTCTAGACATTTTTCCTAGTTTTTCTCCATTTTCTCCTATAACTTGAACTGTCTTAAATCTTATTTGTTCATTTATTAGTAAGTCTTGTTTGATACTAAATCACCCCTTATATAAAAAAATAACTTGTCATATAAAGAACAAGTTAATCCATAAATAAACAATATATTTTAACCTTTTCCCTCTTGGTAAAGGTGAGAATGGATACTTCTTCTTTAACAATCTTAATAATATTACTACTATTTTTTAAAAAAGTCAATAGTTTTTGTTGACTTTTTTAAACTTTTGTATTAAAATAGTTGGGTATGAATATTTACTAGTAGACCCATTGCCCGGTAGTCTATTTGGTTTAGTAGATATTTATTGAAAATTTAAACGAATATGAATGGAGGATTTTTTTATCATGAACAATACTACATACACAGCTAAATCAAATGAAATTGAAAGAAAATGGTATATAATTGATGCAAGTGGGAAACCTCTTGGAAGAGTTGCTGCTGAAGCTGCAAAATTATTAAGAGGAAAACACAAACCAACTTTTACACCTAATGTTGATACAGGTGATCACGTTATTATTTTAAATTGTAAAGATGTTATTTTAACAGGGAAAAAATTAGACCAAAAAGTTTACAGACATCATACTGGTTATATTGGAAATATGAAGGAAACTTCTGCTAGAAATATGTTACAAGAAAAACCAGAAAAAGCTATGATGCTTGCTATAAAAGGAATGCTTCCAAAAAATAGATTAGGAAGACAAATGATTACTAAGGTAAGAATTTACGAAGGTAGCGAACATGAAAATCAAGCTCAAAAACCAGAAGTATGGGAGGTAAAATAATATGGCAAAAAAATTAGATAAAAACTTCTTTTATGGAACAGGTAGAAGAAAAAGTTCTATTGCAAGAGTAAGATTATTAAATGGTAATGGAAAAATTACTATTAATGGTAAAGATATGGATGAATACTTTGGTGTTGATACATTAAAAGTTATAGTAAAACAACCTTTAGTTGCTACAAACACATTAGATAAATATGATGTTGTTGCTAAAGTAACTGGTGGTGGAATAAGTGGTCAAGCAGGTGCTGTAAGACATGGTATTGCAAGAGCATTATTAGAAGCAAATAGCACAGAATATAGACCAACACTTAAAGCAGCTGGATTCTTAACAAGAGATTCTAGAATGAAAGAAAGGAAAAAATACGGTCTTAAAAAAGCAAGGAAAGCACCACAATTCTCAAAGAGATAATATATATAAACTCAGAAGTTTTAAAACTTCTGAGTTTTTTTACTCTTTTAATTTGTTTTTTCTATTTCTTCTATAATCTCTTCCCCTGTCATTTCACAAGGCACATTAGTTCTTTTAATATAATCTTTATTAAAATCTTTTAGATTGTTCATGCCTATATCATATACCTGCATATCAATTCCATTTATTTTTAAAGCCCAGACTGTTTCTTTCGTATAAGCTCCATATGGATAAGCAAATACTTTTAATTTTTTCTTTCCTAGATTTTCTTCTATGGCTTTATATGATATAGCAACATCATCACGAATTTCTCTAACAGGGTGTTTATCATAAAATACATGTTTTTTACTATGACTAAAAATTTCTACGATTCCACTATTTTGCATTTCTAGACATTCTTTCCAACCTAAATATTTTTTTCCATCTATCTCTTTTCCAATCTTATCAGTAACTACAAAAATAGATGCCTTAACATTGTATTTTTTTAGAATTGGATATATATATTCATAATTACTATAATACCCATCATCCATAGTAATTAAAATAGGTTTTTCTGGGAGTTCTATCCTCTCATTATATGCATCATTTAACTCCTCCATAGATATAAAAGTATATCCATTTTCTAATAACGTTTTTATATTCTCCTCAAAACTTTGAGGTGTATTAATATAATTAAAATTATCTGGGTCTTTATCAGGAACTGCTGTTACGAAATCATGATAAAGTAATATTGGAATTTTAATATCAGCTCTTTTATTGTTTCTATATTGTTTAAAACCAACTACTGCAATTACTATTATTATGATTATAATTGCTATAACAATTAATTTCTTTATGCTCATTTAATTCACCACCTATTATATAATATTCATTTCGCATTTTTTTGACAAGCTTTTACATTTATCACTATTTTTCTTCATATCTCATAGGATAGTATGAGGTGATAAAAATGTTTTTAATATCAGCTATGATTGCTTTTTCTTATTTTGTTTGCTCAATTTTTATAAACATTGCTTGGATTAATGATATAGCATGTTATTTTGGTTACTTTTTAGCAGTATATCTTGTACTGTTTGTAGCATTAATTCCTGGTTTTAACTTTGTTTTTATGTTTATTAGTTTATTGTGGGATAAAAAAGAGAAAAAGAAATGTAAATCCAAAGAGGAGGATGTTACAGTTTTAATACCAGTTTATAACTCAAAAAACTGTATTAAAGAAACGATTGAATCCATAGAAAAGCAAAAATATTGTGGAGATATTTATATTAATATAATAGATGATGGTTCAACTGATGGCTCTTTAGAGTTATTGGAATCTATGGACCTAGATTCTAATATAACACTATTGAAAACGGCTCATATGGGCAAAGCATTTGCTTTAAATAAAGGTTTGCAACATGTAGAAACCGATTATACAATTACAGTAGATAGTGATACTGTTCTTCACCCATTAGCAATAAGAAAAATTATGGATAAATTGACATCTTCTAGTAAAAAGACAGCAGCTACAGCTGGATGTATATTTGTAAAAAATGCTAAAAAAAGTTTTGTTACAAAATTACAAGAATGGGATTATACTTTAGGAATATTTGGAGTAAAACTATACCAAGGAAACTACAATTCTACATTAGTTGCACAAGGTTCATTTAGTGCTTATAAAACTAAACTTTTAAGAGAAATCGGCGGATGGCAAGACTGTGTAGGAGAAGATATTGTTTTAACTTGGGAATTATTAAGTAGAGGATATGAAACTAATTTTGCAAAAAATGCAATTGCTTTTACAGAAGTTCCTGAAGCACTAGGAAGTTTAGGTAAACAAAGAACTAGATGGGCTAGAGGAATGATTGAGGCATTTAAAAAGGTAAAAACAGTAACATCAAAAGAACTTAACTTTAAGTCTAAATTCCTAATGTGCTTAAATATATTTTTCCCTTTTATAGACCTTGCTCTTTTAATTTTTGTACCACTTGGATTAATTTTATTATTAGTTTGTAAAAATCCATTACTAATTGGCTGGTTATCTTTACTAGTTATTCTTCTTGGAATGCTGCTTTGCTTGGTTATTGAAATTAGGAGAAAAAATATGCTAAAAGAAATTGAATGTAAATTAGAAAGAAGAAGTATTTTAGCCTTTATCTTTTATGTTTTATTATATGCATTTGTTTTGGCTCCTTATTGCTTAATTGGATATATTTCGGAATTAATAAATTCTAAGAAAGAGTGGTAATGCATTTCGTTCGCAAGGGCGGACAGATAAATTATTGTCAAAATCTTTGATTTTATTACAATAATTATATGCCGTTGCAGGCGTCCGCCCCTATATATTGTATTATTCAGCCGACCTTTTATATAATTTTCTAAAAAAATTTTGCAATTGTTGAATTTTCAAAAATCAT
>JBJFFF010000002.1:0-4105 GCA_051891455.1 Clostridia bacterium
AACCAATATATGATGTTCAAACAGCTTTATTATCATTAGAATTATTTGAACCTGTGAATTATGACCAATTAATAGAAATAGATGATAATATACATGTAAGATTTAATGATGCAGGTCATATGTTAGGTTCAGCAATTATAGAAATATGGATAAAAGAAGATGGAGTAAATAAAAAAGTAGTATTTACTGGTGATTTAGGAAATAATGATATACCACTTTTAGATTCTCCAACTATGATAGAAACTGCTGATTATTTAATAATGGAATCAACATATGGTGGAAGACTTCATATGAGAAATGATGATAAGGCAGAAATGTTCTTAAATATAGTTGCTGAAACTTTAGATAAAGGTGGGAATGTAGTAATACCTTCATTTGCAGTAGGAAGAACACAAGAAATTTTATATGAAATAAATAAACTAAAAGAAAATAGACATGATGAAGAATTTATGAAAGAATATGAAAAATTAATGAAGGCACCTGTTTATGTAGATAGCCCTCTTGCAATATCTGCAACAGAAATATTTAGACAGAATACAGATTTGTTTGATGAAGATGTAAGGCAAAGAATAGAAAGTGGAGATAACCCACTAGAATTTCCAGGTTTACAATTTACAAGAACAGCAGATGAATCTAGAGCTTTAAATGAAAACAACATACCATCTATTATAATTTCTGCAAGCGGTATGTGTGAAGTAGGAAGAATAAAACATCATTTAAAACATAATTTATGGGATCCAAAAAACACAATACTTTTTGTAGGATACCAAGCACCTGGAACTTTAGGTGCAAAAATTGTAGGTGGAGAGAAAAAAGTTAAAATTTTTGGAGAAGAAGTTGCCGTAAATGCTAGAATCGAATATATTGAAGGATATTCAGGACACGCAGACCAAGAATGGCTATTAAATTTTATATATTCATTTATACATAAACCAAAACATATCTTTTTAGTACACGGAGAACCAGAAGGACAAAAAATCCTAAAAGATAAAATATTAGAAACAGCAAATATTCCAGTTACTATACCGGATTACGGTGAAACATATGAATTAGATGAAAACATCAACATCATATCTAAAGTAGATAGATTTGAAAAACCAAGATACTTAAGACTGGAAGTAATAGATAGACTTGCAACTTTAAAAGAGGAAATAGAAGATATGGAAGAAATGATAAAAGATGACATGTTTAACACAGATAAAAACGATGAAGAAATACAAGAAATAAACGAAAGAATAAAAGAATTAGAAAGACAAATTGTGAAAATTATTTCATGATAATTTTACTAAAGTTTAATTTTATTGTAAAATAGCCGCACGCAGGGGCTTATATATTTTAAGAAGCGAATTGCCTCGGGGGGACCGCCGTGGGCTGTTAAAGGCGTTAGCCTTGTTACAGCGCCGGTGGGAAGCAATGAGCGATTTAAAATATATAACCCCGACGAGATGCGGCGGATTTATGGTAGAAAAAAGGAGAAAAAATGGAAAAATATTTTAATGATGCAATAATTGGAAATGAACACATTACAGCAAGCTTTACAAAAAAAGGAGAACTATTAAGACTACTATACCCAAACACAGACTATAAACAATTTATAGACTTTTACCATCTTGGTCTAAAAATAAATGATTCTAACATAGTATATCTGCACAATGACATAAACAACATATATAATCAATACTATACTGAAGGAACAAATATATTAAATACAGAAATATTAAACACTTACTTTAAACTAAAAATATTACAAACAGACTTTGTATGTATAAAAGAAAATGTTTTAGTAAGAAGGCTTAAATTTGTAAATGAAAATGTAATTGACCTAAACTTAAATTTATTAGTTCACTCAAAACTAATTTCTACGGACAATAATCAAGTAAGTGGATTATGTAAAAATGATTCATTACTTCAATATATGCATGATTACACAGTATGTACTTTTTCTAAAGAAAAAATATTAAGCTCACAAATAAATAATACAAAAGCTAATATTAATGAAGGGCAAATTTGGGACAAAGACTATGTTGGAATGTCTACAGACTCTAGTATAAGCTATGACTTGGGAATATTAAAACCAAATGAAGAAAAAGTTTTTGAGTTATATATTTATATAGATGATAACAAAAATGGTTTATATGGTATAGAAAAAACAATTGAAAGAATTAGAAAAATAGACTTTAAAACTGAATATGATAACACAAAAAAATATTGGAGAAAATATTTAAAAAATCATGATGGTTTAAATTTGGATTTAACAGACAACTTAAGAAACAACAAAATCCAAGAAATATATGAAAGAACAATATTACTTTATCCACTTCTTACAAATAGTGAAACAGGAGGAATTTCTGCAGCTGTAGAAGTAGATGAAAAACTAACTCAGTGCGGAAGATATACATATTGTTGGCCAAGAGATGCAGTGTTTATTACAAATGCAATGGATATTTTAAATATGCAAAAAGAAGTAGAAAAGTTTTATAAAGTATTTTGTAAAAATACACAAAGCAGAAACGGAATGTGGGAGCAAAGATTTTTTACAGATGGAAAATTAGCACCATGCTGGGGTTACCAAATAGATGAAACAGCATCAGTAATATATGGAGTATATAACCATTATTTAAAAACTTTAGATAAAAAATTCTTAAAGGATAACTTAAAAATGATAGAAAAAGCAACAAAATTCCTAAAAGAATATGTAAAAGATGTATTATCTAAAGAAAACAAAATGCATGTAAGCTACGATTTATGGGAAATGTGCGAAGGTGTGCATTTATATTCAATGGCAAGTATATATGCTGCATTTGATACAATGATAAAAATATATGAAGAACTAAAAGAAGAATTTACAAAAAATAGAGTAAAACAAGAAAATGTGAATAAAGAAAAAGAAACTTTAAGAAAAGAACTTGTAGAAGTAAAAGAATTTTGTTTACAAAACTTTTATGATGAAACTAAAAATAGTTTTGTAAGAAATTTGGATGACAAGAAAATGGATATAAGTATATTAGGAACAGTTTATCCATTTAATATGTTTACAGCAAAAGAGAAAAAAGTATTAAATACGGTAGAAAGAATAAATATGACAATTAGAACATATACAGGTGGTTACCAAAGATTTGAAAACGACCACTATATGAAAGGAAACCCTTGGGTAATATCTAATCTTTGGATGGCAAATTATTATTTAGAAACAGGAGAAAATAAAAAAGCAAGAGAATGTTTTGATTTTGTATTAAAAACATCAGGAATGCACGGATACCTTTCTGAGCAAATAGATAATAACCTAATGGCACCTGCTTGGATAATAGGACTAGGTTGGTCACATGCAATGTTTATAATAACACTTAAAAAAATGATAGAAAAAGGATTAGTGAAATAACAACCAAAAGACCCTAATTACTTGAGATTAGGGTCTTTTTTTGTAGAGAAATTAAAATAAATATTGCAACTTTAGGCTTTTTTTGATACAATACATACGTTAATTTAAGGAGAGAACAATGCCAAAAACTAGTACAATTTTTGTGTGTAGCAATTGTGGAAATGAAGCTACAAAATGGTTTGGAAAATGCCCAGCATGTAACAGTTGGAATACATGTTATGAGGAAAAAACTACTCAAAAAAGTGGGTCTAAACTTTCTGAAAAAAGACAAGTAAAACCTACTTTATTAAATGATGTTCAAAAACAAAACATTATAAGAAATTCTACAGGATTTGAAGAATTAGATAGAGTTCTTCGGTGGAGGTCTAGTTAACGGATCATTAACACTCCTTCGGAGGTGAACCAGGAATTGGTAAATCTACTCTGATTTTACAAATATGTGATAAAGTACAAGGAGAAGGAAAAGTCCTTTATGTATCTGGAGAAGAATCAGCAGAGCAAATAAAAATAAGAGCAGATAGACTTGGAATAAACAATGAAGATATAATGTTTTTAGGAGAAACAGATATAAGCATTATTGAAGATGAAATTGTAAAATTAAGACCAAAACTTGTAATAATAGATTCTATTCAAACAATGTATTCAGACGAAATTACATCGGCACCAGGAAGTGTAAGCCAAGTAAGAGAAATTACAGCAAAAATAATGAGAACATGCAAACAAGAA
>JBJFFF010000003.1:0-4103 GCA_051891455.1 Clostridia bacterium
TAGCATTGCTAGGGGGTATTCTTTTTTATTTATTTTTTATAACTAACACATACTCTAAATTTTTAAAGTCAACTTTTGTTTCTAGTATTGCATACCTTTCTGTTACATTCTTTGTTTCTATTACTTCTTTTATTGTTCCTATTGCAATTCCTTTTGGGTATATTCCACCTAAACCAGAAGTTTCTAATATATCGCCTATTACTAGTTCATCTTCTGCTTGTAATGTAGATACTTTCAGCTCTTTATCTGAATCTACTTGCCCACTTACTATTACATTTGTTCTTGATGAATTTGTTAAAGCACTTACACTGCTTGCAGCGTCTATTACAGGTTGAACCTTTGCAGTATTACTTGTTGCAGAAATTACATGCCCGACCAAACCATCTTCTCCTATAACCGCCATATTAGCAGTTACACCTTGATTCGTTCCAACATTTATAATAAATACATCACTTAAATTACTAATATTTTTATTTATTATATATGCTCCTACTGTGGTATATTCTGAATATTTTTCTGCTAAATTTACATATTCTCTTAAAATTTCGTTTTCTGATTTTATTAATTGTAATTCATTAAGCCTAGTTTGCAGTTCTTCATTTTGTTGTTTTAATTCTTCATTTTCTGCTTTTAGATTATCTATGTTTTCAAAAAAGCTATCATTTTTGGCAATTTTATTTTTTAAATATACTAGTCCATTTTGAAATGGTGTTACAATTTTATTAAAGATATTTTCTACTTTTGAGAATTTGTTTACATTACCATTTGTGGTGATTACTAGTATTATTAAAATGCCTACTATTACAATTATTCCTACTAATCCGTTTTTTTTATTTTTATACATAACATATTCCTCTTGTCCCTAAAATCCGCTCCCAGGGAGTTATATATTTATATTTTATCACTGCCCCATCCAAGAAAATGTAATTCACTTCGTTCATACATTTTCTAAGGCGGTCACCCCGGAGTCGTTCTAAAATATAAATATATAACTCCCTTCGCGCTCAATTATCTCAAATTTATAAAAATATTTTATCTTCTTTTGCGGGAATTTGTTAAAACTTCTTTTAGTTTTTCTAAGTCTTCTAGTGTTTTTCCTGTTCCTCTTACTACACATTCTAATGGATTTTCTGCTATATATACTGGCATACCGAGTTGCTGAACTTAATAATTTATCCAGATTTTTTATTAGTGCTCCTCCTCCTGCAAGTACAATTCCTTTTTCTACTATATCTGATGCAAGTTCTGGTGGTGTTTTTTCTAGTGTTAGCTTTACAACTTCTACTATTTCATATATAGATTCTCTTATTGCTTCTTCTACTTGTGATGATGTTATTATTGCATCTCTTGGTAATCCTGTTGCTAAGTCTCTTCCTTTAATTTGCATACTTAGTTCAGTAACTAGTGGTGTTGCACACCCAATTTCTTTTTTCACTTCTTCTGCTGTTGTTTCTCCTATAGCAAGTCCCATTTCTCTTTTTACATAGTTCACTATGTCTTCATCTAGTTCATCTCCTGCTATTCTTAAAGAATTACTTACTACAATTCCTCCTAGAGAAATAACCGCAACCTCTGTTGTTCCTCCACCAATATCAACAATTATATTGCCAGATGGTTCTGCAACTTCCAAGTTTGCCCCAATAGCTGCTGCCATTGGTTCCTCTATTAAAAATACTTCTTTAGCTCCTGCTCTTAAAACAGATTCTTCTACTGCTCTTTCCTCTACTTCTGTTATTCCAGATGGCACACCTACAACTACTCTAGGTCTTCCAGCATTATACCTTTGGCATACCTTTGATACTATATTTTTTAGCATTAATTGGGTCGCTGTAAAATCTGCAATTACCCCATCTTTTAGTGGTCTTACTGCTTTAATACTTTCTGGAGTTCTTCCAAGCATTTCTTTTGCCTCGTGCCCTGTTGCTAATATTTCGTTTGTTTGCCTATCTATTGCAACAACAGATGGCTCATTTAATATTATTCCTTTCCCTTTTAGCATTACCAAAATATTTGCTGTTCCTAGGTCAATTCCGATGTCTTTTCCTTTAAAACTAAATAAATTCATATTCTTCTCAATCCTTTCTTAAAATGCTCTCATATGTTCCATCTCCAATAACTATATGGTCTAGCAAATCTATTCCTATTATTTGTGCAGATTCATATAACCTTTCTGTTAGATTAAAATCGCTTTTGCTTGGGCGTGCATCTCCACTTGGATGATTATGAACAAGAATTATCTTTGGTGCCCCAATCTTTATTGCTTCTGATAAAACATCTTTTGGTTCTAAACATGCAAAGTTTGCTCCACCTAGAGAAATATTAATATTTTTTTGAATTATGTTTTTGCTATTTAATAATATTACTTTTGCTATTTCTCTTTTTTCATATCTCATTTCTGGCATTAGCAAATCTGCAACATCTTTGGCACTTTTTATTTTTATTTTATTATCAATTGGTCTTGCAATTCTTTTGGTAAGTTCTGCTACTGCTTTTAATTGTATTGCTTTTACTTTACCTATTCCTTTTATTTTCATGAAGTCAGCTATTGATAAGTCAGCTAAGAATCTTAAGTTATTACCATTTTGTAATTTTAATATCTCTTGTGCTATTGTAACAACCGTTTTTTCTTTTGTGCCTGTCTTTATTATTATAGCCAATAATTCTGCATTTGATAATTTTTCGGCTCCATAAAGTTCTAATTTTTCATATGGTCTTTCAGATAGGGGTAATTCTTTCATTTTCATATAAAAATCCTTTCTATTTACCCCCATATTACCCTATTTATATTTTTCTATATATAAATATCGCAAGTGCCATTCCTATTATACTTGCAATGTTTATTTTAAACATTAATCCGAATGTTATTTTAATAACACTTAAATCTAATTCAATAGGTGATGATATTCCAAAGCTTTCTCCATAAGATAGCCACCATAGCCAGTCCACTTTTGAAGCGATTTCTCCAAGTAATCCACCTACCACTAATCCTGATAGTAAAAAAACTAATAAAATCCATATATTTTTTTCTCTTGTTGCCATTTCTTATTCCTCCTATGTGGTACAATTTACTTTGTATATTATATATTGATTTTCAGAAATTTTCAACCTTTATTTGATTTAAGTTTAATTTTTAAGTAAAATAATCCTATGGAACAATATCCTATACTCCTCAAAGCAACATACACTTTCCATAATTTTTTAAAAAAAGATATGAGGCTACATTAATTTGTAGTCTCATATCTTTTATTTAGCGCACATATTTTACGTCCACAAGGTGCATCTAAATCTGTGCTATTTTTTTCTATTTTTTCACAATTGTTGTACGGGGCTTTTAAAGAACTATGTTATTATGTCAACATAACTATAAATTCCACCAGGGCGAATTACATCATCAGGTGCTGCATCAATGCAATTATAATTAATTCTCGGATAACCATATTTAATGTCAAAATTTCCCGTGCAAAAGCTTGAGTTTCCCCATTCTTCCCATGTCATTCCTTCCAAGGCTTCAAAAGTTTCATCTTCAATAGTAAAAGTAATTTTAACCAAACCCTTTGGGAGTTTAGATCTTAGAGAAACTACGGGGCGCAAACCAGCGTTAATGCCGTCCTCACCGCCATTAGAGTCGAAGAAGTAGAAGAAGGCGAAGCACGAGGACGCAGAGCCACAGTACACGAAGCCCGGCCCGAAGCCCGCACAGTCAGCGTCAGCATAAACACCGCGCGAAGCCAGCCAGTATGCATAATCAGTTGAAGCACCAAATATTATATTTTTCTCTATTGTTGTTACTGCACTTGTTGTATCATTTACTGGATTTACTAAAATAGTTCCTTCATCATTTAAATAATAAGCATATCCATTCAGTTCATAATTTCCTAATGCCTCTTCTGTATTTACTCCGTCTGGGGTTTTTGTTCCATTTGCTTTTAATGAACTAAATATTGGTACATCTTTTAACTTTGTTGTCAAATTTCCTGTTGTACGTGCTTTATTCTCACCATCAATATAATATCCTCCTAGTGGTGTGTAATTTAATGCTCTATTTACATCTTCTATTGTCATTCCTCTTGCTTTTCCATATTCACTATTACTATATAATTCTT
>JBJFFF010000004.1:0-4101 GCA_051891455.1 Clostridia bacterium
ATCAAAAAATCACCTCTTTTTTTCTACAAGGTGATTTTATCTGTTTTTTCTGCAATTTTTTCAAAATTTATATGAAATGCAAAAAAATCATATATGAAAATTTAATTTCAAAATTTCATATATGATTTTTTGGTTTCATAAAATTTACATAATTTCTTCCCATCTTCCATATATTCCACATGGAAGTACTAAATTAGAATTTTTCATTGGAAGCCCTATTTCTCCTGCTGTTATTTTTCCATTATATTGTTTTAAATTTATTTTTAAAATATTGCTTAGAACTTCAGCTGAAATTCCTGTTGTATATGAATTTATTAGGAAAAATAATGGTGTATCACTTAAAACTTCTGTACAAAGTTTTACTAAGTCTGAAATATTATTTTCAAACTGCCATACTTCCCCAGATGTTCCTCTTCCATATGAAGGTGGGTCCATTATTATAGCATCATATTTATTTCCTCTTCTTATTTCTCTTTGTACGAATTTAATAACATCATCTACTATATATCTTACTGGACTTTTTTCTAAACCAGAAGATACTACATTTTCTTTTGCCCATGAGACCATACCTTTTGAACTATCTACATGGCATACAGAAGCTCCAGCAGAAAGGCAAGCTACTGTTGCTCCCCCTGTATATGCAAATAAGTTTAAAACTTTTATTGGTCTTTTTGCATTTTTTATTTTGTCTATCATCCAATCCCAATTTACTGCTTGCTCTGGGAAAAGTCCTGTATGTTTAAATCCCATAGGTTTTATATTGAATGTTAAATTTTTATATCTAACTTGCCACGCTGATGGGAGTTTTGTTTTAAAGTCCCAATTTCCTCCGCCAGTTTTACTTCTATTATATCTTGCATTTACTTTGTTCCATTTTTCTGGGAAACTTTTTTCTTTCCATATTATTTGTGGATCTGGTCTTACAAGTTTATATTCTCCCCATCTTTCTAGTTTTTCGCCATTTGCCATGTCTAGTATTTCGTATTCTTTCCAATTATTTGCTATATTCATAAGTTCTCCTTTTATAACCATTATTTTATAAATTGTAGTTTTCAAAAGCATTAGCTTTTGAAAACTGAAGTGCGAAGTGAGAAGTGTGAGGTGCGATTTTATGGTAATTTCTTCGAAGATTTGCCCTTACCAATCACACTTCACACCACCCACCTCTCACCTCAAAATTACAATTTTGCTAATATTTTAAAAAAGCTATAGATTAACGTTAGGTTAGCAACTGCAAAAATAAAAAATGCTCCTAACAAATACATTAATATTTTACTTTCATCAAAAATTCTTTTTATAAATCCACTTTTTGCACGTTTTTTGTATTGCTTGTCCACAATATTTCCATAGTTTATCCCATCTTTTGTTATTTCTACCATATTTATTCACTCTCCTATATAATAAATTTATTCGAGGATATTGATAAATATGATAAATTTCAGTCGAGCTTATTCTAGTTCTTTTTTTATTTTTTGTGCAAGTTCTTTGTTTATTCCTTTTATTTTCAAAAGTTCTTCTATGTTCGCCTTTTTTATATCTTCTACACTTCCAAATTTTTTCAATAATTCTTGTTTTTTCTTTGGGCCTATTCCTTTTATTTCATCTAAACTTGATTTTGCTATATCTTTATTCATTAGTTTTTTATTATATTCTATTGCTGTGTTATGTACTTCTGTTTGAAAGTTTGTTATAAAAAACATTAAGTTTTTTTCTAATGGTATTTGTTTTTTATTTTCATCTATTAGCATTTTTGTATTGTGTTTATCATCTTTTACCATACCAAATACTGGAATTTCTAAATTGTATTTTTCTATTGCCTTTTTTATTGCTCTTATTTGTGTTATTCCGCCATCTGCTAAAATTAGGTCTGGTAAATTTCCAAAGGCTCCTTTTGGGTCTTCTATAGAGTGTTTTAATCTTCTAGAAACTACTTCTTCCGTGCATGCCACATCATTTTGTGTATCTACAGTTTTTATTTTAAACCTTTTAGATAAATTTTTCTTTATAACCCCGGTCTATTGCAACACACATTCCTGAAACCATATAATCTCCAGAAAAGTTTGAAATATCAAATGTTTCTATTCTTCTAGGTAGTTTTTGTAAGTTTAGTGCTTCTTTTAGTCCCAAAACAATGCTTTCTTTTTCTTTATTTTTATTTTCCAAAGTTATTTTTGCATTATTAATTGCCATTTCTACAAATTTAAGTTTTTCTCCTTTTTGGGGCACTTTAAATTCTACTTTTTTATTTGCTCGCTCTGAAAGTAATTTTACAATTATTTCATCATCATCTATTTTTTCCTGCATCATTATTTTATTTGGTAAATCAATTTTTTCTAAATAATATTGTTTTATGAAATCGGAAAGTATAACTTTTATTTCTTCATCTTGCATATTATCTAGAAAATAATGCTCTCTACCAATCATTTTGCTGTTTCTTACAAAAAATATTTCTACACAAACCGCCAATTCATTTTTATGAATTCCAATTACATCTATTGAATTTTCATTTATATTTGATACTTTTTGCTTAATTGAAATTCTTTCAATCGCTTGTTTTTTATCTCTTACAATTGCTGCTTTTTCATATTCTTGTTTTTGAGATAATTCCTTCATTTCTTTATCTAAATCCTTTATAATATCGTCTGTTTTTCCTTCTAGAAGCATTATAATTTGGTCTATTTGTTTTTTGTAGTCCTCTTTTGAAACTTTATTTACACAAGGTGCTAAACATCTTTTTATATCGTAATTAATACATGCTCGGTTTTTAGATTTAAAGTTTTTACATTGTCTTATTTGAAATCTCTCTTTTATAAATCTAAGCATTTCCTTTGCTGCACCTGGGTTTGCATATGGTCCAAAATATTTTGCTCCATCATTTTTTAAAGTTCTTGTCATAAATACATTTGGAAAGTCTGATTTTATATCTATTTTTATATATGGGTATGTTTTATCATCCTTTAATAAAACATTAAATTTAGGCATATTTTTCTTTATTAAATTGCACTCTAAAATTAGTGCCTCTGCTTCGCTATCAGTCACTATGTATTCAAAATGGTCGATTAATGATACCATTTTTTCTATCCTCGCAGTCTTATTATTTTTCATAAAGTATTGCTTTACTCTATTTTTTAAAACAACTGCTTTTCCAACATATAAAATAGTATCATTTTTATCTCTCATTATATAAACTCCCGGTTTATTTGGGAGTTTTTTTAATTCTTCTTTTATATTAAACATCAAAATATCCTACATATGGAAGATTTCTATAGTTTTCCCTATCGTCTAAACCATATCCTACAACAAATTTATCTGGTATAACAAATGCTGTATAATCTGGCTCAATATCGAACTCTCTTCTTTCTTTTTTATCTAATAGAGTACAAATTTTTAAGCTGGCTGGTTTTTTATCTTTTAAATAGTCTCTTAAATAAGATAAAGTTCTACCTGTATCGATGATGTCTTCAATTACAATTACGTCTCTTCCTTCTATACTGTCTTGTAAGTCTAATTTCATTGTAACCTTTCCAGAACTTACTTGGCTATCTCCATAGCTTGAAACTCTTATAAATTCTAAACGTACATTGTTTTTTATTTTTTTTGCAAGGTCAACAGTAAATAAAACTGAACCTTTTAAAATGCATATAAATGTTATATCTTTTCCTTCGTAATCTTTCATAATTTTTTCTGCAAGTTCTCCAATTTTTTCTTGTAATGTTTTTTCATCGATTAATACTTTTAGCTCTCCCATTTTTTATTACCCCTTTGTTTGAAATATAACTACATTTTATATTATACTATGATTGTTGCCATTTGGCAAATATTTTTTTACAAAATGTGAAGATTTTTAGTAATGTTTTAATCTATTTTATTTTTTTCTATTGGCACTACTTTTATAGTAAAGCCTATTGGATGTAGTATTTTTATAAGTGTACTGACTTTTGGAGAACACAGATTTTTTTCAATCCTTGCTATTGCTGGCTGTTTTATTCCTGTTTTTTTACTTAATTCTCTTTGGGACAATTTTGATTGTTTTCTTGCTTCTATGGTTGCTTCTATTATCTCTTTTTCTATTTTTATTTCTTCTTTTTCTTCTGGTGTAAT
>JBJFFF010000005.1:0-4076 GCA_051891455.1 Clostridia bacterium
TATTGCTCTTGTAATTCCAAGTATATCTACTCCATTATGTTTATAAAATCTATGGTCTTCTACTGCAATTACAGCATCTATATAGGTTTTTGGAAGTTCTTCAAATGTTGTATAATTTTTCTTTGATTTTATTTGCTCTATTTTAACCTCAATTGGTGTTTCTTCCAAGGCCATTCTATACATACCATATCCAATTGCTGTATATATACCTGCTACTACAATTAATGTTAATATTATAAATAAAATTAATTTCTTAATTATTTTCATTAAAACTCCTTATTTTTCTTTAAATTCTTTATTATATAATATCCTATTTGTCCTATAATTTGCAATACCAAAACATAAAATTACCACATAATCTGTTTTTTCTGGGCACCTGTGGGCAGGTGCCCCTACTGTATAAAAAATATCCAGTATTTTTTTTACTGGATATTTTTTATAGTCTCTTTTAACTCTTTTCCTGGTTTAAATATTGGTTCATTACATGCTGGAATAACAATTTCTTCACGAGTACGAGGATTAAATCCTTTTCTTGGTGCTCTTTGGGCAACTTCAAACACACCAAAATCTACAAATTTTACTTTTCCTCCATTTACTAATTCTTCTTCTATACAATCTAACATTGTATCAAGAAATGTTCCAGCAATTCTAAAAGATACATTAAGTTTTTTTGCCATTGCGTTTGTTAATTCGAGTTTATTCATCAACATTCTCCTTTCTTAGACAAGAAAATCATTAATCAATATTTATCAAAAGCTCAATTCAATGTCAATTTAAAACTTCCAAAATAACTCTAGCAGTAAACAAAAGTAACCTAAAATGCATTAAAATTAGGAAAATCTAAAATATTTTGCTTTCCTCTTTACCTATTCCTACTAAGATTCCTAGTATACCTGCTAATCTAATTCCTATTCTGTTATTATTTTATTTGATAATAGATTAATTTTATGATATTATAAAAAAATAAGGAGATGTTAAGTGTATGGGAAAAAGACTACAAATTTTATGTGCTATTTTAGGAATAGTCATTCTTTTAAGTTTAGTGTTTTTTATGGTTAATTACAAATATGAGACATTTGAAAATAGTAATATGAAAGAAACTAAAAGTGCCGTAGTGGTAAAAGTAGATGAAAATTCCTTAAGTGTTATGGGAGTTGAAAATACAAGTGACTTATTTACTGTAAGTTATGCCAACGAAATCAATACTGAATTTAAACAAGGACAAGAAATATTAATTTATTTCGATGGAATGGTTTTATCCTCTTTTCCTGGACAAATTCCTAATGTTGGGAAAATTGAAATTGTAAAGGAAGAAAGCAGTGTTTCAATACCAGATGATGTATTAAGATTTTATTATAGTTCTCGTAATAATGTTAATGTTTCTGTATCTGAGTTAACAAATACTAATATATCATTAACTATAATAGATACAAATGAACTTCCATATAACTATTCCCATAGCTATACAATATATAAAAAAGTTAAAAATGAGGATTATACTGGTATTGGGTATAAAATAGGTGAAGATACTGAACATTCTACCTCTGGATACACTCGGAACAGGTCTTGAATATATATGGGAAGAAGCAGATAAAATTTCAAATATTTCAAGTGAAGATACTGAAGAAGCATTAATGTACAATTTACCAGATATAGCTGAAGATAAAAATTATACAGTTATTAGAAGAAAATTTAATTGGACGCCACTTTATGGAAAATTAGGTGAGCGGAGAATATGAATTTGTTTTATCGGCAGGCAACTTTTTTACAATAAGAATTAAATTTACAATAAATGCCAATGGAGAAATAATGGCTGATAAGCCAGAGTTATTATAAAATTTTGATATTACTTTTAATAAATAGATAAAAAAAGGAGCAATTTCTATTTGCTCCTTTTGCTCTAAATATTAAAAATGATTGGTGCACCATCAGAGATTCGAACTCTGGACCCACTGATTAAGAGTCAGTTGCTCTACCAACTGAGCTAATGGTGCATTTTTATAGAGCGTTTTTATTATAATATTTATTTACAAATTTGTCAATTAAAATAAAAGAATTTTATCTGGTTTAATCATTGTAATAAATAATAATTTGTATGAGAGGTGTGAAGTGGGAGGTGCGAAGTGGGAAAATAACGCAAAGCCTACGAAGCCCATCCATAAATGCACACCTCACACGTCACACATCCCACCTCCAAATTATTATTTATTTTATGCTGCCTCGTCCACTTCTGGCTCTTCGGGTGTTGTTGGAATTTCTGGTTCATTTGGTGTTTCAGGCTCTTCTGGTTCTGTTGGTATTTCAGGTTCTTCCGGAGTTTCAGGAGTTGTTGGTTCAGGCGGAGCCACAACTGGAGTCGATGGTTGAGATTGCGCTGTTTTCTTTGTTCCTCTTGTTATATATTTATTCATAGCGCTATATGTGTCTGTTGATAATACACTTCTTGATACTTCTTTTCCATTTTGTTTTAAAATTTTATAAGTAATACTTTTACATCCTTTTTGCCCACCTTGAGTAACTATTTCTGTTCCACTTGCTAAACTAGAATCATTTTCATAAATTACATCATATGGTATGTAACTTAAAATTGTTGTTGAAATTTCTACTTCATATTCATTTTCTTCTTTTATTCCATAAATATTTACTGTTACTATTCCATTTTGCATATAGCTTTCAATTTTTATTGGATAATTTCTTGTATTTTTAAACCTAAAATCTAAACTTCCATATACAACAGTTGCATCTTTTCCTGCCCCCACATATGATGTTAAAAATGCATGATTGTGTCTTTCTACTATTTCTAAATTTGCATATACAACTGCATCATATAGTGTTGAAGAAATTTGGCAAATTCCTCCCCCAATCATTTGAACAACTTTTCCTCCTGCATATCCTGCTGCATCTTTGTAACCAGCTTCTGCTGTTCTCTTTCCTAAAGTTTTATTGTATGAGAAGATTTCTTCTGGCATAACAACCACACCATTAATTTTGTTTACTGCCACTTGTAAATTATTTGTTCTTGTTAAATTAGTTGCATCATATCTTGTTGAAAATGTTGAAAGCTTATCTGGAAAAGCTTCGGTTCCAATATCTTTTGTTGTTTTTGTAGGATTTGTAATTACTAATGGAATTACATACTCATCTTTGTCCTCTTTTAAAATTTTCTTTGCTTCTTCTAAATTAAAATCTATACCTTTTATCTCTGGATAAACCTTAA
The DNA here is from genome assembly GCA_051891455.1 of Clostridia bacterium. Lineage (GTDB taxonomy): Bacteria > Bacillota > Clostridia > TANB77 > CAG-508 > UMGS1933. The sequence continues at coordinate 3,218 of JBJFFF010000005.1, forward strand.
AAGGATTTGTTGTATAGTAAGCATCTTGTACCTCTGTGTGTACTTCTTCATAAATTTGCTCTATATTTATATCTTTTGGCTCAGCTAAGTATGTTGCAATTTTTATATCTTCAGCACAGTTCAAATTGATTTTTTGTACTATTTTATTTTTTAGTTCATTTTCATCTATCGTATTTCCTTTTACTCCCCTAGTTATAATAAGTTCTTCATCTTCTATACAATATGTTGCTTCTGTAACTGAATCTGGCACCTTGTTTTTTATATCTTGGACTACATTATTCAATAATTCTTCATTATATTTAGAATTTAAGTTAATATCAGTACCTACTATCTTACTTTTTAATATTTCAAAATTATTTACAAGAATATTTTTTCCTCTTCCAATTTTATATGCTTCATTTATAGCATTTTCTACATCATAGGTTAGTTCTATTTGAGATAATAACACACTTTGCTCTTCATTATCTACATATATCTTAGTCTCACTATTTGTTTTTTCTTCTACTTTATTTTCTATTAGTTCTTTTGCTTCTTCTTTACTTAGTCCTTGTACATTTATTCCATTTATAGTTACGCCAGCCATCATATTTTCATTATTTACATTTACTAGTGCAAATCCTGTTGATAAAATAACGGCTACAATTAATATTATTGCAATTATTATAAATATTTTTTTGTTGTCCTTTTTGTTGTCGAACTCATCCCAATGCTTTGCTACTTCTTTTTTTGTTTTTACTTCTTTTATTACTTCTTCATTTGTTTCATTTATGGCTTCTTTTGATTCCTTCATCTTTTCCATTTTTTCTCCTTAAATGCATTATTATTTTTTGTCTTATTTTATCATAAATAGTTCCTTTTT
>JBJFFF010000006.1:0-4058 GCA_051891455.1 Clostridia bacterium
ATTTGCTTGTGTACTTATATTAATTTCTAAGTTAGGTGCAACCTCTTTTACAGTTTCCACTACTCCACCGTCTGATACAATTACTGCATCTGCTTTAATTTCATCTAATATTTTAACTTGTTTTTTTATTTCTTCATACATATTATCTCTTGCATAAATATTAAGTGCTACATATACTTTTTTATTTATACTATGAGCATATTCTATAATTTTAGCAAGTTCATCATCATTCATATCTACTCTTGTTCTTAAAGATAAATTTGCTGTTCCTACATATATTGCATCTGCTCCATATCTAAATGCTGTTTTTGCTTTTTCAAATGAGCCCGCTGGGGCCAATAATTCTGGTTTTTTCATAAGCCTTAACTCACCTCTATTTTTGTTTTCTTTTTGTGATTGTTAATCCATCTCCTACTTCTAAAAGCTCAGTCTCTAATTCTTCATTTTCTTCTAGTTCTTTTAAATATTCCCTAAGCCCTCTTACTGCAGTTCTTTGCTTATGCTTATTATAATCGCTTAAAGTATATCCCTTGTACAAAATATTATCTGCAATAATTACTCCTTTGTCTGATAGCATTCTTATTGCTTCTTTTAAGAAAAATGGATATTTACCTTTTGCTGCATCTATAAAAATGGCATCATATTTTTCATTTAGTGTTGGCAATATTTCTACTGCATCTCCAGATATTATATTAATTTTTTCCTCTAATTTCAAGTCTTTTACATTTATTTTTGCCTCTGTTATTCGACTTTCTTCTCTTTCAATCGTGTCTATTCTACCACCTTCTGTCAAATACTTAGAAAAACAAATAGCAGAATAGCCAACAGCAGTTCCTATTTCTAATATTTTATTTGGTTTTATTTCTTTTAGAACTTGTCCTACTACTTCTAATGTGTCGTCCATTATTATTGGTATGTGTTCATTTAAGGCTTTTTCTTTTATTTGTTCTATTGTTTTCATATTTTATCATCCTTTTTATAAATGTAGGGGTCGCACTCTAGGGCGACCCGTAAATATATTAAATATTTATTTCGGGGCGCCGAGGACTGCGCCCCCTACATCTCATCTCAATAAATTTTTATTCTTTTTTTGCTCTTGCTGCAAGTCTTTCTCTTGTTTTTGTGTCTAGTATTTTCTTTCTTAGTCTTAAATTCTTAGGTGTTACTTCAACCAATTCGTCATCTGCAATAAATTCTATCGCTTTTTCAAGTGACATTTGCATTGGTGGTACAAGCCTTAATGCATCATCAGAACCAGATGCTCTTGTATTTGTTAAATGTTTTTCTTTACATACATTTATAGAAATATCTTCATTTCTTGCATTTAGTCCAACTATCATTCCTTCATATACTTCTACACCAGCACCTATAAATAAATCTCCTCTTTCTTGAGCATTATATAATCCATATGTTACAGATGTTCCTGGTTCAAATGCGACTAAAACTCCTCTTGTTCTAGAAGAAATATCTCCTTTATATGGTTCATATGAATCAAAAATGCTGTTCATTGTACCTTCGCCTTTAGTATCTGTTAAGAATTCTGTTCTATAACCAATAATTCCTCTTGCTGGTATTTTGAATTCAATTTTTGTATGTCCTACTTCTGCTGGCTCCATGTTTATCATTTCGCCTTTACGTCTACCAAGTTTTTCAATAACTGTTCCTATAGAATCGTCTGGTACATTAACTACTAGTTTTTCTATTGGTTCACATTTTACTCCATCTATTTCTTTTATAATAACTTTTGGTCTTGAAACTAAAAGTTCAAAGCCTTCTCTTCTCATAGTTTCAATTAAAACTGATAAATGTAATTCTCCACGTCCACAGACTTCAAAACTATCTGCTGAGTCTGTTTCTCTTACTCTTAAGCTTACATTTCTCTCTAATTCTTTAAATAATCTATCACGAATATGTCTTGATGTTACAAATTCTCCTTCTTGTCCAGCTAATGGTCCATTATTTACTGAGAATGTCATAGATACTGTTGGTTCATCTATATCTACAAATGGGATTTTTTCTATATTATTTATATCGCACAAAGTATCTCCAATATGAACTTCTGCCATGCCAGATACTTCTACAATGTCTCCTGCTGATGCTTCTTCTACTTCTGTTTTTTTAAGTCCCATATAAGTAAATAGTTTTGCAACCTTACCTTGTATGTTTTTATCTGCTTTGCAAATCATAATTGGCATACCAGTTTTAACAGTACCTCTTTCAATTCTTCCTATACCAATTCTTCCTAGATAGTCATCATAATCAATATTAGATATTAGCATTTGAGTAGGTCCATCTATTTTACAGTTTGGTGCAGGTATTGTGTTTACTATTGTTTCAAATATGCATCTTACATTGTCAGATTCTTCATTTAAATCCATTTTTGCTATTCCATTTTTAGCAGATGCATATATAACTGGGAAATCTAGTTGGTCATCATTTGCACCTAAATCTATAAATAGCTCCAAAACTTCGTCTACAACTTTTAATGGATTTGCACCTGGTCTATCAATTTTATTTATAACAACTATTGGTTTTAAATTCATAGCTAAAGACTTCTTTAAAACTTCTCTTGTTTGTGGCATTGCCCCTTCAAAAGCATCTACTAAAAGTAGAACACCATCAACCATTTTTAGAACTCTTTCAACGTCTCCACCAAAATCAGCATGTCCAGGAGTATCTACAATGTTTATTTTTATATCATTGTACATAACAGATGTATTCTTAGCAAGTATTGTTATTCCTCTTTCTTTTTCAATATCATTTGAATCCATTACTCTTTCTTCTACTTGTTCATTACTTCTAAATGTACCACTTTGTCTAAGTAAACTATCAACTAAAGTTGTTTTACCGTGGTCAACGTGTGCAATTATAGCAACATTTCTTATTTTTTCATTAATCATTTCGATTTTCCCCTTTTATATTATTATAATTAAATTATTAAAGCAACAATTTATTATACTCTATAAGAAGGCTAAATGTCAAGCAAAAATTGACATTTTCTATAATATTTGGTATAATGTAATTATCAAAATTTTATTTGGAGGTATCACTTTATGTGCACTCAAAACAACAACACCCAGCCCATCAACACCCAGCCCAATAAGCGGAGGCCGTTTGCTTTCAAGCTTCTGATGGCAACCATCATGGTTGAAATCATTATGGCAATTGCCTGCGTCGGTGCAAAGTTTCCGAACTTCCCTTGGGGAGACATTGTAGTAGGATGTACCATCTTTGCCTTCATCGTACTGATTTGGCTGTGGGGCTACTATTGGCACGGCAGAAGCAAAAAAAAGTAACCTTCCACACGGCACCCAATTAGGCGCCAACCCCCCACAGTTGTAAGCTGTGGGGTGTTATTTTTTTACATATCTCTTAATCTAACAATTTCTTTCATTAAATCTTCTGTTAATTTCGAAACAATTTCTTTATCATTTATTTTATCTTTATATTCGTCATAATATATTGGTTTTCCTATATTTATTGTAATTTTACTAAAGACTTTAAAGCTTCCTTTTATTCCAATTGGAATTATTGGAACTCCTGCTTTTATTGCAATTGTCATTGCTCCATTTTTTACTGGTCTTCCTCTTTCCATTCCATTTCTTGTTCCTTCTGGAAAAATTAAAAGTAATTCTTTATTTTTTAATATTTTTAGTGATGTTTTTATTGCACTTAAATCTGCACTATTTTGTTTTACTGGATATACACCAAAAACATCTGCAAGCCATTTTAGTGCTTTATTCTTAAATAGTTCTTCTTTGGCAAGCACATTTATTTTTCTTTTTGCATGTACAACAACTATTACCGAATCTAAAGCATGCACATGATTTGGGCAAATAAGAGCAGCTCCATCCTCGGGAATATTTTCCTTTCCATTTATTTTTATCCTATATACAATTACCGACATAAGCCAGAAAAGCCCTTTTAAAAATTTTCTCATAATTCTTTTTTCTTCCTTTCAAAAAACAAACATTTTGTAGGGGTCGCACTCTAGGGCGACCCGTAAATTGTTAAATATCAAATCTTTTCGGGGCGCCGAGGACTGCGCCCCCTACGTT
>JBJFFF010000007.1:0-4057 GCA_051891455.1 Clostridia bacterium
CTGCATTGATTTCTACACCAATAATTGGTTTAATATTATATTTTTTACAAACATGTGCAACTAACCTTAAATTTTTTTCTATTAATATATTTCTTGCCTCTTCATCTCCATTTGCTAATCTCTCCAAATATATTCTTTCTTCTTCTGCTGTTAGTGGTTCTGGAAATAAATTATTATTTGAAATGTACCCCACCATAAAAAAAGATGTCTTTAAAAATGTTAAAAGACCTGTAAAAAAAAGTAGCAAATAAAATGCACCCCCATTTTTCTATAACAAATTATATGTTTTAGAAAAATAAAAGTGCATGACCCTATTAAATTTATTTTTTGTTCTATATCTTCAATTGTTAAGCCCGTTGATTTATCAATCAATTGGATGAATAAAATCACATTTTTTTGAAATAATAATATAATATTGTATACAAGACATTGACAATTGTATACGAAATGCTGTATAATGTATGCAGAAAAATAAAAAAGGAGTGATAAAAAATGTCTACCGTAAGAATAAATGATAATATAAAAAAAGAAGTAACCCCTATATTAGACGATTTAGGCTTATCTTTGAGCGAAGCAATAAACTTGTTTTTACATCAAGTAAAACTAAACAATGGCATACCATTTAATTTAAAAAGAAAAGGTATTGTTGAATTAAATGACGGTTATGGCTCTTATATATGTGAATATGGGCATTTACACGATTATAGTAAAATGAATATAGCAGAAATAGAAAAAGATGTTGACGGCAAAACTTATAATAGTGCAGAAGAATTAATGAAAGAATTGGAAGAGGACTAGTATATGTATAAAATCGAAGTAACAAACAGATTTAAACAAAGTGTAAAAAAGGCTAAGAAAAGACGGTCTTAATATGACGTTGTTAACTGATGTAATTGATATTTTATCAAAAGGAGAAACATTGCCAGAGAGATACAAGAATCACCCATTAAAAGGGATTTATAAAGGTTATTTTGACTTCCACATATTACCTGATTTGGTTTTAATATATAAAATTGAAAAAGAAAAGTTAGTTTTATTATTATTTGACATTGAAACGCATTCAAATTTATTTAAATAAAAAGAAACGACAAAAAGAGTGTTTTTAGGCACTCTTTTTTTGTGCAGAATTGGAGGAATGAAATGGAACAATTTACTTTAAAAGCAATTTGAACAAAAGGTCCGTCCCATTGTTCATTCACTAATTTTCACATATTAAATGTGAGTTTTTTATTATATCTAATAGTTCATTTTCATTTGCTTTTTGTATTTTTTCAAAAGGAATATTGGTATAATATATTTTAATTTTATTCTTGTAATCTAAAATATCCTTATTCTTGTCTATTATTATTTTAGAATTAAAATGCGAAGCTTCTCCACTATTCAACTCAGCCATAGTATCCCAAGTTTCAAAATGACTACGAACTTTATTTTGTAAGAGCATTTTTCCTTTTATAAACATATATGTTTCTTCATCAGCATTAACTTCTGTATGATAAAATTGTACTAAACTTAACCCCTCACACGAACATATAATATTGCTATCTACAATTTTGCATTTTATTATTCTTTCATCATAAGCAATATCTATTTCTGCATTATTATATATACTAATGGCTGTAATTCCAATAATAAATAAAATCGCAAGAACGGAAAAAATAATAATTATCCTATTCTTTACTTTCTTACTTTTTTCAGCTTCCTTTGTAATATATACAATATTTTCATCTGCTTTTTCTTGATAGTTCTCAGTATTCAATCGTTCCCCACTAAGTAATTCGTTCGCATTAATATTGAGTTTTTTGCATAATTCCAACATAATTGAAGAGTCTGGTAATCCTTTTCCTGTTTCCCATTTTGATATAGCTTTATCCGTAACCTTTAATTTCTCAGCTAATTGTGCTTGTGTGAGATTTTGTTCTCTTCTACATTGTGCAATAAATTTTCCTATTTTTACTTGATCCATAAGAATCGCCCCTTTCTAGATAAAAATATAACACTTTTTTCTGGTAAAGATAACCACTTAATCGTAGAATTTTATTATTCTACGATTCGTAGAGTTATTTTCCATATCCAAAATTAAAATACACTTACCGTTAATGGTAAGTGTCTGTGATTCTGGAGATAATTTATTCAATAATATTATTTATTTTGTTTATTATTTGCCCTCTCATTCCAATATATAAATCTTTATTTCCGTCTAATGTATTGTATTTTAAAATTGTATAATCTGTATAAAGATATTCTGTACTTCCTCCATCTAAGCAATACCCACTTTCACATAATCCATATGTTTCATCCATTTTTGCTTGATTTAAAATATCTTCTACTGATATAACATTTTGGCTTAAAGCATCTTCAAGTGAATATACCATATCTCCCTCTATTGTAATTGTTACATCTCCGCCAAATGTGCAAACACTATAATCATATTTATCAGATGAATCTTTGTCTATTATTGTTTTAATTCCTAAATCTTTTCTTTGATTATAATTCATTTCAAACTTTTGAACATAATTGCTACCTTCTAAATCGTATTCACAAATCTCTGGAAATTCAGTTACTTCTGCACGAGAAGTAAAACATAGTGTAACTTTTCCATCTGTTGTTATTCTTTCTATTTTCCATCTTATTGTATCATATCTTGCTTTTTCCTCTCCATTAATTGAAAAAATATAATATCCATATTCCTTTTGATAATCTTCTGCTGTTTCTGGTATATGTTCTGTAATTATATCGTTTTCTTGATTAATTTCTCTTGGAACAAAAGTAATTTGTATATTTGTTTCACTGCCATTTTCTTTTAATAATATATTCAATTTTTTTAAAGTATCTATCGATGTTTCATTTATGAAATCATCTATTAAATTTTCATTTTCTATTTTTCCATCAGTAATTATAACAGTATCTTTTTGAACTTCTGCAATAGCTCCTGTTATAAATTTATTGAACATATACATTTCAACTTTTTCTAACTGTACTCCATATTCAGCTGATAAGTTTTTCTTAACTTCAACCTTGTATCCTAAACCATAATATGTACCAGAACCACCATCGTCAGCAGTTGCTCCTGCCACCACAAATATTGGCATTTTAAAATTTGCACATCTTACATAATCTACACAAAATACAATTCCCCATATAACTATTATTGCAATAATTACTCCAATAAAAACTTTTAATCCTTTGTTCATTTTTATCACCTTTTTCCTTTCTATTATTTAGATGACTTTTTTCTTAAATTCAGTTGGTACTTTTTTAAAATAATTGCAAAAATAATTGTTACTATTAAAAATATAAAAGAAATGCCTAAAATTCCATAGCCTAAATAATTTACGTTATTTTCTACTATTGGTTCCTCAATAATTATATTTTCTTGAGTTTTGTTTTCTGTTTCTATATCATTAATTTCTATGTCTTCCATTTCATTTTTTAATAATTCACCTTCGCTAATATTTTGTTGTTCACTATCACTATTTTCCTGATTAATTTCTTGATCTGCTGTTTTTTGTGTTTGCTTAAATGTAGCTATACCTAATATAAATGTTACTATAAACATTCCTAAATTGCTTAACATTATTCTTAATGAATAAATAGATTTGTAATATCTCCACTTTATTGTTCCTAGAGGTTCTCCTAATAGTTCACTAATTTGGCTAAATGATAAATTTGAGATGATTTTTAATGATACTATCTCTTTTTCTTTGTTATTTAGCTTATTAATTAGCTGATTATAGCTTTCTTTATCAATAAATTTTTCAATCTCGCTGTTTTCATCTTCTAAATTATATATTTTTTCTATATCAAAATCATTATTTTTCTTTTTTAAGAGTTGCAATGTTTCATTTCGAGTTACTGTGTATAGCCAAGTTGCTTCTTTATCTTGTGGCAATTTTTCTTTATCCATTGTATATAATTTTGAAAATACAATTTGGACAATATCTTCTGCATCTTCCTTATTTTTTAATATACCAAATGCTATACTATAAACTGTTTTTTTATATTTATTGTATAGTTCTTCTAATTTTTCTTCGTTGCCATTTTTTAGTTCCTTGAATAT
>JBJFFF010000008.1:0-4055 GCA_051891455.1 Clostridia bacterium
GCAGGGGCTTATATATTTTATTTTTAGAGCGACTCCGGGGCGACCGCCTTAGAAACTGTATGAGCGTGAGCGAATAACAGTTTCTTGGATGGGGCAGCGATTAAAATAAAATATATAACCCCGACGAGATGCGACGGACTGCATATGGAATAGGAGGAAAAAATAATGAAAATATATAACTCAATGACAAGACAAAAAGAAGAATTCATCCCAACAGATGGAAAAAACGTAAAAATGTATGCATGTGGAATTACAGTATATGACTTAAGCCACATAGGTCATGCAAGACAAGCAATAGTATATTCAATGATAGCAGACTATTTAAGATATAGAGGATACAACGTAAAATACGTACGTAATTATACAGACGTAGACGACAAAATAATAAACAAAGCAAATGAATTAGGAAAAAATGCATTAGACTTTTCAAAGGAGCAAATCAAAGAAACTGAAATTGATATGACAAACCTTCATGTAAGTGAAGCAGATGTATTTGCAAAAGCATCTGAAAACATAGAGAATATTATAAATTTTGTGCAAGAACTTATAGATAAAGGTCACGCATATGCAGCAGAAAATGGAGATGTTTATTTTGATGTTAGAAGTTTTCCTGGGTATGGAAAACTATCTAATAGAAAAGTTGATGATATGTTAAATGGAGTTCGTAAAGAGGTTGAACCAGGAAAAAGAGACCCAATAGACTTTGCACTTTGGAAAAGTGCAAAACCAGGTGAAATATCGTGGGAATCTCCATGGGGACCAGGAAGACCAGGTTGGCATATAGAATGCTCAACAATGATTTTAAACAATTTAGGAGAAACAATTGATATTCATGGAGGAGGAAAAGACTTAATATTTCCTCACCATGAAAATGAAATTGCTCAAAGTGAAGGGCTAACAGGAAGAACTTTGGCAAAATATTGGTCACACTGTGGACTAATTAAAATAAATGGCGAAAAAATGAGTAAATCTCTAGGAAACTCTTTAACAATAAGAGATGCACTAAAAAAATACAATTATGAAGTAATAAAATATGTAATGTTTTCAAAACACTACACATCAGATATAGACCTATTAGATAGTGATTTTGCACTTGCAGAAAATCATATGTATTACTTTTACACTAGCATTGGAGAAATGCTTAAATACATAGCAAATAATAAAAACGAAGAAGTAACAAATGTAAGAGAAGATGATATATCTGAAAACATTATTCCAGAATTTATAAAATATATGGATGATGACTTTAACACAGCAGCAGCACTAGCAAATTTACATGGTATTTTTAAATATGTAAATAACATAATGAAACAAACAAAACAAGACAAAAAAGCAGAAACTGCAAATACTTTGGAAAAAATACTTGCAAATATTAAAGAAGTTTATGGAGTACTTGGACTATTTGAACAAGATCCAAATACATTTGTAGATGAATTAAAGAAAAAATATCTTGAAAACTTAGAAATAAACGAAGAATATATTGAAGAACAAATAAACAAAAGAGCAGAAGCAAAGAAAAATAGAGATTTTGAACTAGCAGACAAAATAAGAAGTGACTTAGATGCAAAAGGAATAATTCTAATGGACTCTAAAGAAGGAACAACATGGAACATAAAAGCATTGTTTAATACGCAGGTGTAAAATGCACCGTTACAATCCCCACCATTAAAATAGGTGGGGATTGTTTTTTGCCTTGAAATTTATTTATTTTTAAATTTAAGTGTGATATAATTCAAAAATCTGATTATAATGAAAAGTACATATTAAGTTCATAATTGGATGTTATTATAAGCAAATAAAAAATAAGATGTAGAGAAAGGAGAAATAATGTTAGAGTTAAAAAACATTAAGAAAACATATGTTACAGGCGACGAACAAGTAGAAGCCTTAAAAGGAATAGATTTAAAATTTAGAGAATCAGAATTTGTTTCTATTTTAGGTCAAAGTGGTTGTGGAAAAACAACATTATTAAATATTATAGGAGGACTAGATAGATATACTAGCGGAGATTTAATAATTAATGGAAAATCAACAAAAGACTTTAAAGATAGAGACTGGGATGCATATAGAAACTACTCAATAGGATTTATATTCCAAAGTTATAATTTAATTGGGCATCAAACAGTATTATCTAATGTTGAACTTGCATTAACAATATCTGGCGTTTCTAAACAAGAAAGAAGACAAAGAGCAATAAAAGCACTAGAAGAAGTTGGATTAAAAGACCAAATAAATAAAAAGCCAAATCAATTATCTGGTGGGCAAATGCAAAGGGTTGCAATTGCAAGAGCATTAATAAATGATCCAGATATAATTTTAGCTGATGAACCAACTGGTGCACTAGATACAAAAACAAGTGTGCAAGTAATGGAGATATTAAAGAAAATATCAAAAAATAAATTAATAATTATGGTTACACACAATTCAGACCTTGCAGAAAAATATTCTAGCAGAATTATAAGAATACTAGATGGAAAAATTACAGATGATTCTAATCCAGTTACAAGTGAAGAAGAAAAGAAAGCTAAAAAACAAGAGAGAAAATATAGAAAAACTTCAATGAAGTTCTTCACCGCTTTTCGCTTAAGCTTAAATAACTTATTAACTAAAAAAGGAAGAACAATATTAACAGCATTTGCAGGAAGTATTGGTATTATAGGAATAGCATTAATACTTGCAATATCAACAGGTGTTCAAGATTACATAGATAAAATAGAAGAAGATACTTTATCATCATACCCTGTAACAATAGAAGAATCAACAGTAGATATGGGAAGCATGATGGAAACAATGATGGGCGAATTAGAAAAAAATGAAGAAAGAGAAGATGGAAAAGTATATTCAGCTAACATTATGGACCAAATGATGTCTGTATTATCAAATAAAGTTGAAACAAACAACTTAAAAGATTTCAAAAAATATATTGAAGAAACAGATAATGGAATAAAAAATAATAGTAACGCTATTCAATATAGTTATAACTTAGACATTAACCTATATAGCAAAGATACAGAAAATGGTGTTGTTAAAGTTAACCCAAGTACTGTAATGGATTCTATTGGATTTGGTGAAATGTTTGAAGCACGAAATTCTAGCCCAATGTCTATGTTTGGATCATCTTCAATGGGTATGTCAAGCCAATTAAATGTATGGACAGAAATGTTAGATAATGAAGAATTACTAAAATCACAATACGATTTATTAGCAGGTACTTGGCCGCAAAATTATAATGAAGTAGTTTTAATAGTTGGAGAAAATAATGAAATAAGTGACTATGCTTTATATGCATTAGGATTAAAAGATCAAAAAGAATTAGAAGAGCAAATGAAGAAAATTCAAAATGGCGAAATAATTGAAAAAGGAGAAGAAACATCATACACTTATGAAGAATTACTAAATTTAAGTTATAGATTGATTTTAAATTCAGATTATTATGTTAAAGAAAACGGAGCATGGATAGATAAATCTGAAGATGAAGAATATATGAAAGACAAAATAGCAAATGCAGAAGAAATTAAAGTAGTAGGAATTATAAGACAAAATGAACAAACAGTTGCAAGTAGTATGTCTGGTGGAATTGGATATACAAAAGATTTAAAGGAATATGTAATAAATAAATCTAATGAAGCAGAAATTGTAAAAGAACAAGTTGCAAATCCAGATATAGATGTATTTTCAGGTCTAGCATTCCCAGAAGAAGGAGAAAATGGGGCATTTACTATGGATTCTCTATCACAAGAACAAAAAATGAAATTAAGTATGCTAAGTGCTGAAGAACTAGCTGAACTAATGAAAGTATATTCAGAAAATGCAAATGCAAGTTATGAAAGTAATATGGAAAAATTAGGAGCGATTGATTTAGATAGCCCAGCAAGTATAAACATTTATCCAAAAGATTTTGACTCGAAGGAAGCAATAGAAATTGCAATAGAAGAATACAATCAAAAACAAAAAGATGAAGGAAAAGAAGAAAACACAATTACTTATTCAGATTTAATTGGAACTATGATATCATCAGTAAGCCAGATTGTAGATATAATAAGCTATGTATTAAT
>JBJFFF010000009.1:0-4041 GCA_051891455.1 Clostridia bacterium
AAATTCGCTCATTAAGAAACAAGGACTTATTGTTGGACCTTCGCCTACAAAATCTTTATCTAAAACATCTTTAGCAGCATCATTTGCCCAAATAATGTAAGGAGTACAATAATAATTATAAAATCCTTCTTCTGTATCTAAGTTAAGGTTTATGCCTAGCATAGAGTAAACACTATTATTATCTCCTAACCAAGGATTATGGTCACCAAATAAAATTAATACAACTGGTTCATTACTTTCTTTTAATGCATTAATCATATTGTAAATCTGATTTGTTGTGTCTTCAATACCTGTTAGATAATTATTAAAAATATTAACTTCTTCTTCAGTGTATTCAGGTTTTATTTTAATATAAGATTCATCATAACACTTTTCTTTAGAATAAGGACCATGGTTTTGGTATGTTACATTAAAACTAAAATATGGTTTTCCATTTTCAATTCCTTCATTATATAAATTCAATATTTCATCAAACAATATACTGTCAGGGGCAATGCTGCCGTTACTTAGTTCAGCATATTTATTTTCATAGAAATAATATGTTGGAAAACCTAAATTTTCATTGATGTTTACCCTGTTATAGAACCAATCATAACAAGGGTGAGAACCTTCCACAGTATAGCCTTGTTCTAAAAAATATCTAACAAAACTATTGGTTTTTGTTCTAAAGGATGTTTGATTAGAGTATCCTGTTATAAAACTACGTTCTGTTGTTATAGTACCTCCTGCAAAAATATCAGTACAAAGCTTGCCACAGTATGCTTTTTTTCTAATTTCATCTAATAGTGCGTATGGATTTTTCTCATATTCTATTGTATCAAATTTTGAAAAGTCATTATAAGCTTCAAGCATTATAGAAATTATATTTACCTTCTTATCTTCGTCTATATTGTAATAAGTATAACTTTTAAGCTCTTCTTCTATTTGCTCTTCATTATAGCCATCTGGCTTAGCTGTATTTATATTGCAATAACTATGCAAAAATGAATAAATAGTACCTCTAGATATATACTGCTGTGTATCAGACCATATATTGATCAATTCTGTATTAGAAATCTTTTTATATATTTTGTTATTAAAATAAAGTGGTTTTAAACAAACAATAAAAATTAGTAATATTATGAAACTAGAAAAAATTCTAATTAATATATTTTTTTTCGTTATTTTAGTTTTTTCTTTCTTTCTATCAAAAACAAAATATAATATTATAGTTGAAATAATGCAAAAAATTATTGCTAAATACATTCCTTTTCGAAAATTTAAAACATAGTTTTTTTGCATATTAAAGGCTTCTTTTATATACATAAAATCTTCCATTAATAGTGGATCGTTTCTTAAAGCAATTTTAAAATAATTTACTATAGTTAGTGGTATGTATATTAATGATGTAAAGAATACACTTAAACTAATTTTTCTTGAAAGTGCATAAATAAAAAATATAGTTGATAAAATAGGAATAAAGTTTAAAACTACAAGTAATGGTTGGTCGAAATACGAAAAAAAAATTGAAAAGGGGAAAGCACCTATTGAATAATATAATGTAAACAGTAATAAAAATATTGAAAATAATATTAGTGTTAATATTTTTATGAATTCCATTCCAATTTTTTTCTTCATAAATTTTACTCCTTATATTTATTTATAATAGCATCTACAATTCTTTTACTTGCTTTTCCATCTCCATAAGGGTTAGATGCTAAACTCATTTTATCATATTCTTTTTGGCTCGTTAATAATTTTTTTGTTTCATTATATATAACTTCTTCATTTGTTCCAACTAATTTCAAAGTACCTGCTTCAATTCCTTCTGGTCTTTCTGTGGTATCTCTTAATACTAAAACAGGTTTACCAAGAGAAGGAGCTTCTTCTTGAATTCCACCACTATCTGTTAAAATAATATGAGATTTTGCTATAAAATTGTGGAAATCAATTACCTCTAAAGGTTCTATTAATTTTATTCTTTCGTCATTGCCAAGTATTTCATCTGCAACTTCTCTAACACGTGGATTTAAGTGGACAGGGTACACAACTTTAACATCTGGGAATTCTTGAACAATTCTTTTTATTGCTCTAAACATATGTCTCATTGGTTCTCCTAAATTTTCTCTTCTATGTGCAGTAAGTAAAATTAATTTACTATCACCTAACCAATTAAAAACTTCATGAGAATAATTTTCTTTTACGGTTGTAGAAAGTGCATCAATTGCAGTGTTTCCTGTTACGAAAATATTTTCTTCTTTTTTACCTTCAGCAAGTAAACTCTTTTTGCTGTTTTCAGTTGGAGCAAAATGCATATCTGCTAAAACTCCAACCATTTGTCTATTCATTTCTTCTGGGTATGGAGAATACTTGTCCCAAGTTCTAAGTCCCGCTTCCACATGCCCTATATCTGTTTGTGCATAAAACGCTGCTAATGCTCCTGCAAAAGTTGTTGTTGTATCTCCATGAACTAAAACAATATTTGGTTTTTCTTTTAAGATTACTTCTTGTAACCCTGTTAAAGCTCTACTTGTTATATCACTTAAAGTCTGACCTTGTTTCATAATATTTAAATCATAGTCTGGAGTAATATCAAATACTTCTAATACTTGGTCTAACATTTGCCTGTGCTGAGCTGTAACACAAACAATACATTCTATTTCTTTTCTTGATTTCAATTCTTTAACAAGTGGTGCCATTTTTATTGCTTCTGGTCTAGTGCCAAAAACTGTCATTACTTTAATCATTTTTATTTTCTCCTTTTAATATATTCTTTTCTCTGTTAAGTTTAAAAAGATACTTTACATTACTATTAAAAAATCTTTTAAGTCTTTGTGGTTCTTTAAGTATTCTATATAGCCATTCTAAATGTAGTTTTATAAATATTTTTGGAGCTCTTTTTTTTATACCACTTAATACATCAAAACTACCTCCAACACCAACAAATATTCCTTTATTAAATTGAGCTAAATTTTTATAAATTAATAGTTCTTGGTCCGGAATTCCTAATGCTACTAATAAAACATCTGGTTTTAATTTAGATATTTTATTAAAAACTGCTTGTCTATCTTCTATATACCCATTTTCATATCCGCATACATGTGCATTAGGGTAATCATTTTTTAAAACATTAACTAGCTTTTCTACAACTTCTTTTTTTGCACCTAATAGAAAAATACTTTTACTATATTGGTTACAATATTCAAACAATTTTGTACATAATTCTACGCCTGGTATGGTTTCTTTTACATGATAGCCTAAGATTTTAGCACCTTTAACAATACCTATTCCGTCTGGAATAATTGTAGTATTTTCATCTAATAATGCTTTTTTAAAATTCCCATTTTGTTCAGCTGTCATAATAGTTTCAGGATTTGCTGTTACAATAAACATTTTTTTATTGTTTACAATATTTTGTTTTACAGTTTCAAAAAAAATCTCTTTTGTAGATTTATATAATTTTTCAAAATATACTTTTATCTTAACTCGCCCCTTTATTACCTTGTTGACTTTTGTATTATAATGCTAAATTTTGTCTTAGTTATTATAATATATTGTTTGTAATTATGCAAGGGTTAAATTGTGCCTAATTACGCAGAGTGTTTATAACGAGTTATTAAAAATAAAAAAATTTCTTTTCAAAAAACTAATATAGTAGTATAATAAAAATGGAAGCTTAAAGCGAGAAAGGGGACAAAACAAAAATGAAAATACTAAAAGTATTATTAATGTGTGGTATTTTACTAACTTTGATTTTTGCATTACAAAGGGTTGCCTTTGCACAAGAAGTGGATAATGTGCAAATTGATGCATTAAATTCATTAGATAGAACAATAGAAGATGGAACATATGTAATTAAGAGTGCATTAAACGAAAATTATGTATTAGATGTTGCTGGAGGTTCTACTGTAAACTGGGCAAATATACAGTTGTTAAAGAGCAATGGAATGAATAATCAAAAATTTAATGTTAAATACTTAGGAGATGGATATTATCAAATAATAGCTGTACACTCAGGAAAATCACTAGATGTAAAAGATGCAAAAATAGCAAATTGTACAA
>JBJFFF010000010.1:0-4040 GCA_051891455.1 Clostridia bacterium
CGCCACATCCGCATTTATTGTTGATATAAATTTTATCAACAATAAATATATTAGCATATTTTTTATTTGTTTGTCAACAGTTTTTTATAAAATTTTAGACTTCAGTGTTAATGTTCAGTAGACCTAATTAAAATTGCATAAAATATTGTAGGGGTCGCCGTCCTCGGCGACCCGCTCTTCGAAGGCATACTTATTATTTATTTAGAAGATCCTTGTAAGCACCGGCAAACAAGTTTGTCTTTACATTATTTTTCAACAAATTTTATTTCTATTTGTTAAACACAAATTCTTTTATTTTTTTGCTTTTTTCGACAAATTTTCCACTAATTGTATAGTAAAATTTTTTCAGGTGATACAGATATGAGTAGATTATATAATACATATGTTGAATTAAAAAAACAAAATATAAATTCTATTTATCTATTTAAAAGTGGCATTTTCTTTATAGCATTAGATGAAGATGCTAGAACTTTGTCAAATCTTTTCCATTTTAAATTAACCAATTTTACCCCACAAATTGTAAAATGTGGTTTTCCATGTTCTAGTTTTGAAAAATATTCGTCATTATTTAAAGCTTATAATTTAGATGTAAAATTAATTGAGATGGATAAAAATCTTACTTACTCATTAAAAGATTATAGCCAAAATTCATGCATTACTGGGCTACTAAATTCTATTAAATCAATTGATATTAATAATTTATCAGTCCAGGAAGCTTATAGCTTTTTAGAGAAAATACAAAAGGAGGCTCAAAAAATAGACACTCAAAGTATAATAGAAACCTAAAACCAGCTTTCAATTTCTATTACATTAACACTATTTGAAGTTATCATTCCCATTAAACTAATATAATCTCCTTGTTCAAAATTTCTATAAATCATGTCAGCTTTCAAATCATATGCTTTAACTAAAATAGGTACTTTTTCTTTTTGTGGTAATACTTCTATTGTAACTACTGATGTATGTATTTTGCTATTATATAAAAACTCAAAAATGACTTTTGATACAATTTTTCCATATAAAAAACATATATTCATATAATTATTTCTCCACTTTTATAAAATAAAAAATGCAAACTAATGTATATTCGAAATTTTTCTACTAATACCTCGTTTGCGATTCATTTTTACCTATTGCAGGAAGGAACAAACCCCTTTAATACTAATACTTCACTGTATATATTCCGTAAAATATATAATCTCGAATAATATTAGAGCGCCACACGGAACCCAATATTGTAGTTAGTGTTCGAAGAATTGTTGTTGCCATTGCGGTTAGAAACTGGGTTGTTGTTACCATTGTTGTTGAAGCTACCCCCACGGTGCACAGCGTCCCATGCTAATTACGATTTATCCCTAATTTTCTTTTGCAAAAATCTTATTTCTAAGATTATAAACATTTGCATATTTTAAATATCCAAAATATCCACATAAATGTTTTTTTGCTTCTTCAGAATTCATATTTCCTTTTTTAATTTCATTTTTTAGATATTTTACTTTCTTTTTTAATCTTTTTTTACCTTTATCTCTTAATTTCATTCTATATTCATTTATTTTATATCCACAAAAATTAACACCTTGTTTACTTTTAAAAATATTTGTCTTACTATTAAATTCTAATTTTAAATTTTCTTTTATGAATTTCTCTATCTCTACTTTTACTTTTTTAATATCTTCTTTATTTTGCATTAAAATAATACTATCATCCATGTATCTATAATAATATCTGACCTTTAATTTATGTTTAATAAATTGATCTGCCTCATTATAATAAACATTTGCTAGTATTTGACTAGTCAGATTTCCGTATTGGTAATCCATTAGTTGTAGTTTTCGAATATATTATTTTGCTTAGCACCCATAAAACATCCTTATCTTTAATTTTTCTTTTAATTATATTCATGAGAATATCTCTATCTATACTTGGGAAATATTTTTTTACATCCATTTTTAGTATATAATATTCTCCATATTTTTTCTTGCACTCTTTCATTCCTTTTTGAACATCAAGTGCTGCCCTATGCATTCCTTTTCCTTTTATGCAAGCATAACTATTATATATGAATTGGGGTGTAAAAGCATCATTTAAGAACTCATCTACACACCATCTATGTACAATTCTATCTTTATATGAGGATGCCTCTATTTTTCGTAACTTAGGTTCAGTTACGTAGAACACAGTATATCCACCATGTTTATATTGTTTTGTTTTTAATTGTTCATATATCCAATTAATATATTCTTCTTGTTTGAAATTAAATTTAATTACATTAGCCCTTCCTTTTTTTCCTTTTTGCCCTTTTAAATGCGCTTTCATTAAGTTTTCATAATTTAATTTTTCATTAAATTTATTTCTAACAGTTTTTGGCATAATATTTTATTAGCCCCCCTAATATTAAGCCTACCTCTTTAATTAAAGAATTCATAATGTAGTTAAATCTTGTTTCATCAATCCATCTATTTTTTTTCATAATTCTAAGTAATGCTCTTTGTACATTTAATCCTGCATCTATTCTATTTAAATAATATAATCTTTCTTTTTTTGCTATTTTCTCAATAAACATTATATCTTTAAATGTTTCATACATTACAGACTTAAATTCTGTTCCTATACTATATTTTTCAGTTCTTGGTAAATGTATTAATATTACTTCTAGCATATATTCCATATATTTTTCATACTTAGGAATTATCAATAAACCTTGCTCTTTATTTTCATACATTTTATAGTTCCTTTTACTTATATAAACTTTAGAGATGAAGGCTTACATTTTGCAATATAGATAGCCTTTCATCTCTACTAACATAAACTCCTACCCTAAAATGGTAACAGTTGTCAGTGCTACTTTATGTAAAGCGCCACACGGAACCCAACAGAGTAGAAAGTGTAAGAAGAAAGGTCGTAGCCATTGCGGTAAGAAACTGGGTAGCTGTTACCATAGTAGTGGAAGCCACCCCCACGGCGCACAGCGTATTCTTGAGCTTCTGCTCCAGCATCGTGGTGTCCTACTTCTGTTGTCCATTCCCACATGTTTCCTGCCATATCATATATATTTAATACTTTTGTATTTGTTGTAGTTCCTGTTGCTAATTCATATAATGTTTGTTCTCCAGTGTAACTTCTTTCTGTTATTTCTAAGGCTCCTGTTTGATAGTTACTTGCTGTAGTTTTCCATTTCCATGATGGTTCATATTGATAAACATGAGTAGCATACAGTGCATTAGTTAATGACATGCTTGAATTTAAGTAGTTTCCATAACTTGTACTATTGGTTGCTATACCTGTATTCTTACTTTCCATCCAGTTTACTATTGTATCCCATGCATAACTATCTATTAAACTACTTTCTACTGATGTACTGTCTTTATACATTGCTTTTGATACTGTCTTTGCTTTTTCTTGGCTTATTCCATTCCAACTTGGATTATTTGGTTTACTTACTGGTATATATTCCGTCGTATTTCTTCCTGAATATGTGTATTTTTTTTCATCTGAATTTTCATAGAATGGCGAGAATGGTACATTAGTTGGGATTCCTGCTTCATATCTTCCTACATAAAATCCTCCATATTTTTTTACGCTTCTTGCATTTCCACCTTCATCTTTCCAGTCACTATAATCTTTATAGCCACCTTGTTTTGATGCTACTGTTCCATCATTATATTTTTTATCTTGAGCATATAGAGTTAATCCACTTCCATCATTTGCATCTGTTGTACATGGTACCCATACAAATTCGTTTCCTTCTGCATCTTTTATTACAAGTCCTGTTGCAATTGATGTTTCCCCTGTTGTTTCAGATACTTTAAATCCTTGTGGGATTACTGCTACAAGTCCATCACTTTCATATGTTGCATTTACTGTTACACATCCATTTTCATCTTTGGCTGTTTCTGCATAAGGAAACATTGCTACTTTTCCTTCTATATAGTCATCTATTGAATTATATAAATTTCCATCAATTTCTATTTTCCCATCTGCTAAGGCTTGTTCTTTATCTATGTCATTTTGAGTTTTCCCTACTGCCTCTCCTGCTTTTT
>JBJFFF010000011.1:0-3994 GCA_051891455.1 Clostridia bacterium
ATTCTATTTTTCCTCTTGTATTCCCAAGCAAAATAAAATTGAAGCACCAAAAAAATAAATTTAAAAAGAAAAAGCAAAAAGATCTTTGTTTATATGTAGGAAATAATTTTAAAGATAATAACCCCATTTATATTAATGAAAAAGGCTTATATCAAAATATTTTAGTTACAGGAACTATTGGTAGTGGTAAAACAAGCTCCGCTATGTATCCATTTTGCAGACAACTAATTAATTATTCAAATAATAATATTTTCGAAAAAATTGGTATGCTAATTTTAGATGTAAAAGGTAATTTTTATAAGCAGGTTTTAAAATATGCAAGTTTGGCAAATAGAGGTGATGATGTAATTGTTATAGAATTAAATGGCTTTTATAAATATAATCCTTTGCATAAACCCAATTTATCTCCCCAGGTATTAGCAAATAGATTGAAAACCATTCTACTTCTTTTTTCTCCTAATAATTCCGAAAGTTATTGGCTTGACGAGTGTGAAAAAGTTTTGACTGAAAGTATTAAACTTTGTAGACTTTATAATAATGGGTATGTAACTTTTAAAGAACTTCATAAAATTATAACCCAAGAAAATTATTATTTACAAAAGTTGAACTCTTTAAAACATTTATTTAGGTCTGGTTCTTTATCTAAATCTCAAATTTATGATTTACATTCTGCTCTTGTATTTTTTGAAAATGAATTTACTAAATTAGATTCTAGAACTCTTTCCATTTTAAAATCTGAAATTACTAGAATAACAAATACTTTCATTTCAAATTATGACATTTTAAATACCTTCTCACCAACACAAGAAGAGCTTAATTTCCTAGGGTTTGAAGAAGTTATAAAACAAGGAAAAATAGTTGTTTTAAACATGAATATTTCTGAGTATGAAAATTTATCTAAAATAATTGCTGCATATTTAAAATTAGATTTTCAAGCTGAAGTACTTACTCAATTATCTAATAATTCGCAAGTAAAAACAACAGCATTTATTTGTGATGAATACCATGAATATGTTACTTTAACTGATAGTAATTTCTTTGCACAAAGTAGAGAAGCCAAATGTATTAATATTGTTGCAACACAAAGCTATTCTTCTTTACTAAACACTTTAAAAGATAATTCATCTGTAAAAGTTATAACACAAAACCTAATAAATAAACTTTGGTTTAGAACAGATGATTCTGCAACAATTGAAGATGCTCAAAAACAAATTGGAAAAGAAGAAAAACATAGAGTTTCTAAAACCATATCTGAAAATGCAAAAGAAACTAATTATAATTATTTTACAGGAAAATTGATGTCAAAAAATTCCAACATTTCTGAAAGCATTAATGATGCTATTAACTTTGATTTTGTTTATGATTCAAACTTTTTTACTCAAAGTTTAGAAACGTTTTCTTGTCTTGGATTTTTATCAGATGGACTTAAAATTTTACCACCTCAAAAAATTAAAATGTTCCCATATTTTTTAGAAAAAAAATAATTATTTAAGAAAGGATGATTTTTATGAAGAAATTTTATTTTTATATTAAATTTATTTGTTTTTTATTTATTATTATTTTATTTATTTTTCCTTCAACAAGTTTTGCTGCATATCCAAAATTAATTACCACACTTTCATCTGCTTTTGAATCTGTAGAAAATTGGCTTATAAAAATTTCTACTCCTGCTGCAGCTGTAGCTGTTGGTACAGGTGTATTTATGAAAAAATTTAGTTTTGGAGATGAGGAAAGGCTTCGTACTGGTAAAAAAATAATTCGAGGAAGTTTATTTTCTTATGCATTTTTAATTTCAATAGATTTAATTTTATCTACTATAAATCTTTTATTAACTTAAAAAGAAGGTGATTATTATAGAGATTAATATTGTATCTTCACTTTTAGAATCAATTAATAGTATTTTTTCAAGCTTAATTTCTTCAATAAATAATAATATTTATACTGTTTTAGATAATTTACTTTTTATAAATATTAATATTTTTGATCACTCCAGTCTTTCTGGTCTTCTTGGTTCTTCGCCTACTTCTGGTATTATTTCTATTTGTAATAGCTTAGTTTATGGATTTGTTCTTTATTATGCTTTATCTTTATTGCTTTCTCATTTAACCTTTGCTCAAGTACAAAGACCCTCGAGTTTTATTTTTAAAATTGTATTATGTGTGATTGCTTTAAACTCATGTTGGTCAATTTGCTATTCGGCTATTTTTGTAAATTCTTGTATTACCAATTTAATTAGAAGGGTGGGAGAAAGTTTATTTAATACCCAGATTTGTTTTTCTACTTTAATTGAAAATTTAAACTCCACTCTTTATACGGAAACTACTTTTAACTTATTTACTTTTGATGGGTTAATAAAAGCTTTTATTTCAATTGGGTTCGTAAATTTAGCTATTTCTTATTCTCTTAGATATGTAATGGTTAGAGTTTTTATTTTGCTTTGCCCTTTTGCAATCTTATCTCTTTCCATAGATAAATTTAGTTGGATATTTAAAGCTTGGTGTAAAATATTTTTGTCACTTTTATTTTTACAAATATTAGTTGCCCTAATTTTACTTATTACTTTTTCTTTAAAATATGACCCAAATGACTTTTTCTCTCAATTATTATATATAGGCTCAATTTATGCTCTAATAAAAGCAAATTCTTTTTTACGAGAATTTATGGGAGGACTTACTACTGATGTGAATTTTGGGCTTAGCACTATTAAAAACCTGATAATAGGTGGAGGATAATAACAATGTAAGGGCAGTCGCGGGCAAGGGTGGAACCTTGCCCCTACACAAATTTATAAATTACGTAATGGAGGTTTATATTAATGAATTTTATTTTTCCTGAAAATTATAATTTTAAAAATAAATTATTTGGACTTTTTGATTATTCAACTGTTATTATAAATATAATTTGGGCATTTTTAATGTTTCAAATTTCAAAAATATTACCGTTTAATTTAAATATAAAAATATCTGTTTTTATAATATTTTATTTTCCTTTATTATTATTTAGCATATTTGGTTTTAATAATGAAAATATTTTTTATTTTTTATCTTATATGTTCAAATTTGTGAAAAATAGGAGAATTTATTTTTTTAGTAAATTGTAATTTATTTTATTGTTTTCTCTTTTCATAAATGATATAATCTAAAAACAACTTTAATATGTTTTGGGGGATTGTTTATGAAATTAGAAACTAGTGATAAATCAATACTTTTTTCACACACTGAAATTCCAGATGTGTTTTTTACAGAATATTTGTCTCAAGCAAGTGGAGACTACATTAAGGTATATTTATGCCTAGTTTTTCTTTCAAAATATGATAAAGAAATTAAACTAAATGACCTATCTAAAAAATTAAATATTCCATTTGCTACAATTCAAGCAGCACTGACTTTTTGGGAAGATTTAGGTGTTGTTACCAAAAAAGTAAATGGATATGTTCTAAATAATTTACAAGAGATCGAACTACATAAAGCTTATTCTCCAAATGTTACTCTATCTGCAGATAAAATTAAACAAAATGCAAAATCTGAATATAGGGCTCGCGCAATTGAAAGCATTAATAATACGTATTTCCAAGGAATAATGTCTCCATCTTGGTATAGCGACATAGACCTTTGGTTTAAAAAATATGGATTTGATGAGCAAGTTATGGTTGCTTTATTCGACTATTGTTATAATAAATCTGCTGTTCATAAAAACTATGTGCAAACTGTTGCAGAAGCATGGTCACATAATAATATAAAATCTTATAATGATTTAGAAAACTATTTCCAAAAATACGAAAATATGAATAAAATTAAAAAATCTATTGCTAAAAAGCTTGGAAGATTCGGAAATCTTACACAATTTGAGGAAGCTTATATTGAAAAATGGCTATTGGACTATGGTTTTAACTTAGATATAATAAATATTGCTTTAAAGAAAACCACATCTAAAGCGAATCCAAATTTTGATTATTTAGACAAGCTCCTTACAGATTGGCATGATAGAAATTTTA
>JBJFFF010000012.1:0-3969 GCA_051891455.1 Clostridia bacterium
GCCTGGAAAAAGAAAAATCAAACCCCGACGAGATTTGGCGGATGTCTTTATCATTAAAAAAAAACAGCTCCACAAATTACAATTTGTAAATTTATATATTATTTTTTTACATTTAAATTTAAAATATTCTTTAATGATGTTTGTAATACTTGTGAAAAATTTATATGATTTTTTTCTGCAAGTTCATTTATCCATTTAGGTATGGTTAATGTTTTTTTGACCGCTGAATTTTGTACTGCATCTCTAAACAATGGCATATTTACCTCAACTAAAGTTATTTTTTGATTTTGAGTTAAATTTATTTTATTTAATTTTGAAGGGTGTGGTAATTCTTCTCCATCTTCTTCTGCACATACTATATAAAGTCCTAAAGCATCCTTTGCCATGTATAAAGCTTCCTCATCATCTTTTGCACATGATATACATCCTGGTAAATCTGGAAATGATATTGAAATGCCTTTTTTTTCATACTCAAATATAGCAGGATAAATATAGCAATCCTTTTTCATAACTTCCTCCCTATTTCAATTTGATATGAGCTTGCTTTTCTATACTCTTTAATGTTCCTATTGCTAAATCTTTTCTAGGATGTGGAACAACAACTCTGCCTTTAATTTCAGGATGTTTAAAGGAATGATGACTACCTGTTGCAGATTCATACTCATACCATCCATTCTTAGTAAGAATTTTTATAATATCTCGTGATGAATATCCTTTCATTATTATGCACCTTACCATTTCTAATTATAATACGTATTTTGATACGTGTCAATTCTTTTGGGAAATTTTTTAAGAAAAAAATTTTTTTGAACTCAAATTATTAATATTAAACAACATTTTTCGCGTTTTGTAAAGATAAATCGTTCGACATTTTTCTACAACAAAAAATGAGCCATCCGGATTTTCCAGGGACAGCCCACCTTTTTACTAATATTAATTTAAGACTTCTACATACAAGTATCTTACTCCCCATTGAAGCGCTTCTGTATGTGAATCCATGTATACGTCTATACGATTTCCTTGTATTGCTCCACCTCTATCTTCTACTGTATATGTTATACCATTAATTACAACTTTCGTTCCAAAAGCAAATGTACTTGGTGCTGCTATTGTGTGGTTTGCTGTTGCTCTTGCTCCTGATGCTGTAATACCTGTTGACCATCCACAACATTTAGCACATGCACAATATGCTGTTACTTTATAAACTCCAGATTGTCCTGATGTTCCAGATACTCTTGAAGAAGTTCTTGATGTTATTGCTTTTGTTTGTATTTGAACAATTTTATTTACTGGTTCTTTTATTATTTCTGAAGATATTTCTTGTCGTGATATTTCTACATCATTTTTATACGTAACTTTATAAGTAACTTTCTTTTCTCCATTTTGCCCAGCTTGTATTATTTGGTTTGTTGTAAGAGTAGACCCGTTTGAAACGTCTTTTGTTATTGTTTCAAATGGTATTTCTTCAATTACAGTAATTATTTTTTCTGTGATATTAGTGTAATCTTCTACTATTTGTTCTGTATTAATGTTTATTTCTTCTACATTTGCAATTTCAACTGGTTCCTCACCAATTTTTGATATTATAATTTTATTAGAATCTGTAATTTCGTCTTCTAAGCTTGGTAAAACTGTTTCATCTTCTTCTAAAATTATATGATTTTCTTCTAAAATATCAGCTACTTTTGTTTTTGATGTCATAACTGTTATTTCATGATCGTTTGAAAATTTTATTTTAACATTATTAATTTTTACATTACTTGCTAATGCTGTTACTCCTAAGATTATTGCAAACACTAGCGCCATTAATATTATTTTTCTTACGGAAATCGATGCTTTATCATCTATTTTCATAAATTATTTAATCCCTCCTTAAAGCGACCTCTTTTATTATACTACTTTTTTCTATATATGTCAAATTTTTCTATTTATATTATATGCTGCTTGTACCATTCTTATGCTAAGAATCTACTGTTTTTAAGTTTTTTATTTTTTATATTTGTAATATGTATGCATTGATTTTTATTAATATATTGTGTTATAATACTTCTTGTTATAAATATTTAAAGGAGGTTGTTTTATGGGTTGGATTATATTAATAATTGTAGCAGTTATAATCTTTTGGATTATTGGTGCTTATAATGGTCTTGTAACTCTAAGACAAAGAGTAAAAAACGCATGGAGCCAAATTGATGTTCAATTACAAAGAAGATTTGATTTAATTCCTAACTTAGTAGAAACTATAAAAGGTTATACTAGTCATGAGGAAGGAGTTTTAACAAAAGTTACTGAACTTAGAACTTCTTGGGCAAAAGCCTCATCAATTCACGAGAAATCAGAACTTGCAAACGAACTTTCTAATACTTTAAAAACAATTATGGCAGTTTCAGAAAATTACCCAGATTTAAAAGCAAACCAAAACTTTTCGGAATTACAAGAAGAGCTTCAAAATACAGAAAATAAAATTTCTTACTCAAGACAATTTTATAATGATGTAGTTACAAAATATAATACAAAACTTGAAGTTTTTCCAAGTAGTTTAATTGCTTCTATGTTCCATTTTACAGCAGAAGAGTTATTTGCAGTAGATAACGAAGAAGCTAAGAAAAATGTAAAAGTAAGTTTTGATAAATAAAAAAAACGGGTTTAAAACCCGTTTTTTTATTTGTCGAAATACGAACTTATTCCTTGTAAATCTTCAAAATCATGTTGTCTTAATATTTCATAAGTAATTATTGCAACAGAATTTGATAAATTTAAAGACCTTAAGGTTGGACGCATTGGTATTCTTATTGTTTTAGTATTTAAATATTTTTCTAAAAGCCATTCTGGTAAACCTTTTGTTTCCTTACCATATAATACAAAAACTTCATCCATTTTTGAATAATCTATATCTGTATATTTTGTTTTTCCTTTTGTTGTTGCAAAAAACATATTATTTTTTTCTGGTTTATACTTTTCTAAAAACTTATCTAATGAAGCATGTTCTTCAATTTCAAGCTTGTCCCAATAATCTAAACCTGCACGTTTTATTGACTTATCATCTATTTTAAAACCTAACGGATGTACTAAATGTAATTTTGCTCCTGTTATTGCACAAGTTCTTGCAATATTTCCTGTGTTTTGTGGTATTTCTGGTTCTACCATTACTATATGTAATTTCATAACATCTACCTCTCTTTAAAATAATTTGTTTTTTATTTTATCATATAACACGAGAATTTACAAATTGTGATTTGTAGGGGAAGTATTTATGGCGAATGTTGTAGGGGCAAGGTTCCACCCTTGCCCGTGAAATAAATTTACACAATATTTATCGGGTCGGGGTGGAACCCGACCCCTACGCCTTTAAAAATAAATTCATCACTACAAATTACAATTTATTATTAGTCTATTGTTGTGCTTGTTCTTCCTGTTCCTACTACGTTTTCTTGCAATGAACGCCATGTGTTACATCCAACAATTCCGTCTACTGCTAAACCCCTACGTCTCTGGTAATTTCTTACCGCTTCTTCTGTTCTTGAACCAAATATTCCATCTAATCCACCTGTAGTAAATCCTAATGTGTTTAAATCATCCTGTGCAATTAGTACATATGTGCTTATGCTTCCTCTTTTTATTAATGGATACCCTGCTGTTCCACAAGCTGGTCTGCCAAATCTTTTATCAAAATGCACCCATGTAGGTGTTAAACTTTGTGGTTCTACATATGTCCACACTCCGAGAGTTGTTTGCTGTGTTCCATAATCTATTTCTTTGGCTATTGCTTAATGTTTGCCCTGTATCAAATGCTACTCCTGCATAATGTTGACTTTGAGAACCGTGTCCACCTTCCCATGGTCTTTTAAATGCGAATCCTACTGGTATTGGTGCATTATATAAATATCTTGTTGTATTAAAACTTTGCATTGCTCTTTTAGTTGTCCACAATGTTGGGCTACCACTTGACCCTCTAAATTCCCTTACTTT
>JBJFFF010000013.1:0-3909 GCA_051891455.1 Clostridia bacterium
AATTACCACTATAGCAGAAGTAAACGATACTAAAATGTATTATTCTATGATTGATGAATTACTTACAAATCAAGATTTAGTTTTAAAATAAAAATAAAGGGCGGGAAGCTACTAAAAGAAGATAGCTTCCCACCATAAAACTTTCCCTAAGAGCTGACAATACACAAAACCATCAAGAATATATGAGGTAGACAAAACATCATTTATACCAGCTTCAGAAGTAAATTCAACTATAATAAAATTGGACGTATTAAAAACTCCAAGTGTAGATATAGAATATGTGTGAGATACTATCAAAAACACGTCAAAAATTGTTGATTAATGTAATTCGGTATGATATAATTTTATTAATTTATTAACGGTTTAAACGGAGGATAAAATGGAAGAAAATTTTAAAGAAACATCTAATAGAGAATTAATAGCAATATATCAAAAAAGTAAAGAATTTCTTGCTTTCTTAGAAAAAGAACAAAAGAACGCCGAAAAAATGAGGGATGAAAAATGAACAAATTAGAAGAAATAGATTCAAAAATTAAGGTAAATAAAGAAGTGTTAGAAACACTTCCTAAAAATAATGCAAAGAATATAAAAAAATATATAGAAGAAATAGATAAACTAAAAACCGAATTTACTAATTATCAAGCAAGTGTGATAAAAGAAATTGAAAAAAGATATAAAAAAATAACAAATGTACATAAAAGCGAGGAAGTAAATTCAACACAGCAAAAGGTTGAAAACAGTGAAGGTGTAATGTATTTATTAAATGACATTGATACCTCTTATGAAAAAATGGATTTAGATAAAGCAATGTTTAATTTAAACCATTATTATAAGACAAACCTAGAAATTGTTAATGAAACAATCTCATATTGCATAAAAAAATTTGAAGAAATTGGAATAGAATTAGAACTTAAAGATTTTGATTATAGTGAATATGTAAAAGAATATTTTATAGCTTTTTTTAGAGAAATGGAAAACGAGAATATAAACTCTAAAAAAGTAAAAAGTACATTTGATGAAATATATTGGAAATGCCCAGAATTAATATACCATATTGTATTAAATATAAGATATATATATGGAAAAAATGAGAAAAATATTGATAAATACTATAACAAACAAAAAGAAAATTTACTTAAAAAGTTTACTGCAGAAGATTTAAGAGAAAGGTTTATGGAGCTAAAAAAACAGCTTGATGAAGAGATAAGCAACGATAAATCAGTTATTATAAAAAAATTCATATCTGGTGAATTAAATGTAAAAGACTACACACAAACAGTAATAATAGAAAATTATGCTAAATTTATTTCGAA
Organism: Clostridia bacterium; assembly: GCA_051891455.1. Classification (GTDB taxonomy): domain Bacteria; phylum Bacillota; class Clostridia; order TANB77; family CAG-508; genus UMGS1933. The sequence goes on from JBJFFF010000013.1 coordinate 1,314, forward strand.
AGAAGAAATTGATTTAGAAAACATTAATAAAATGAATGAAATAGATTTAAATCTACAAAAATTATTAAACAGTTTGTATGAATATAAAAAATACTTAAAATTTAAATTTATAATAGACAATGTAAAACAAATATATTCAGAAAAAGAAAAATACAAAAATACATATGCGCAAATAAAAAAAGAAATAGATAAAAAAGAAAAAAAGAGAATTAGCTTAAATAATAAAATAAATAAAAAAGGCTTCACAAAAAAATTGGATGAAAAAAATATAGACCAAAGAAATAGTTTAATATTAGAATTAAAACAACTATACAATGACTTAGATAATAACAAAGTATATAATACAATAATTACAAAACTAAATGATAATTCAACTCTAAAAGATGCATTATATTTAGCAAGTTCTTTTTATAAATACTTATTTATGTGTATATGTGACAACAATAAAGATATAGAAGAAACAGAAGTTAATGAAATGATAGATGATTTAAGAGAATTTATGAATTATCCATATAATACAATATTAAACAATGTAAAATTACTTGAAGAAAGAGACATTATGCTAACAATAAAAGATAGATATCAACTATTAGATATAAATATTCAAAAAGAAGATTTAGAAGAAGAAAATTTAGATGGATTAATAGAAACAATACAAAAAATTGAAATTGCTCACAACATTAGAAAAAACAAAATAGATTTAGAAGAAATTGCTTGTGCATGTGAATTTAAAAAAATATTAAATAAATAATATATGGAGAAATACCAAATGAGGAAACTTAATATAAAGAGAGTTATTATAACAATATTGCTAGTATTAATGATTATAATTGAATTACTTGCACTAGGACTTTCTAGAGCGGAAAATATAAAAGAAATAAGCCTAGTTGCAGTAGATTACGAAGGTAGCCTTGCCAATTATACAGGAACAATAAATGCTCTTGATGGTGGAGAAAGTGGCTACTATATAACATTGCCAGAAATTATAGATATGAAGCAAATAGAAAAATATATAATAACAGAGAAAACAACTGAAACTGTAGAAGAAAATACTACAACTTCTACACAAGACAAATTGCCAGGAGATAGAGTCTTTTTAACAGAGCAAGAGCTAGAAAACGCACAAATAGAAGTGCAAGTTGTATATGATACAAAAGTTACAGAAGAAATAAAATTATACAATAGAATAATAACAGAAAATGTTGAAGATAATAGTGTACAACTTTCTATACAAGGGTATATGCCATTAGAAGCTACAATGGAACTAGAAGAAATAACAGAAGAATTGATAAACACATTTACAGAGGCAAATGCTGATGAAAATTATTTATTAAAAAATATTTATTCTATTAAATTAATGAACAATAATGAAGAATACATTGCAACCGAAGACTTTGAAATAACTATTGCAAACATAGATAGTACAAAAACGTATAAAATTCTACAATTAAATGAAGAAGGAATAGCTGAAGAACTAACAGATAGCACAATTTCAGAAGATAAACTTAAATTCACAATAACAACTTTAGAGCCATTTGCAATTTATGAGGACAACATATTAGAAGCAAATATTCCTATGCTATTTGCAATTGGGACGGCATCAGTTGCAACTTATGCAAATGTGTGGGATGGAACGGTCGCAACAGGATTTGAACTAGGGGAAGGAACTGAAACTAGCCCATATTTAATATCAAATGGAGAAGAACTTGCGTACTTAAGAAATCAAGTAAATTCAGGCAATACTTATGAAGGGATATATTTTCAATTAATAAGTGATATTGATTTAAATGGAAATACATGGACACCAATTGGTACATATACGAATTCATTTAGAGGAATATTTGATGGTGCAGGACATACAATTGCAAATGCAAACATAACAATATCATCACTTGCAACATCTGTAACATCATATGGTATGTTTGGCTCAATAGGTGGAGGAGACACTAAAACAGAAATTAGAAATGTTGAATTTAATAATATAAATATTACAATAACTGCGAGTGGAACTACTGCAAATAATACTACAGAAAAAGGTTATAATATAGGAATTGTAACAGGAACAATGTTTAGGAATGCAACTGTAAAAAATGTGGCGGTTAAAGCAAGCAGTATTACAGATACAAATACTGTAACAATAAGAAATAATAGCTATCAAGTACTTGTTGGTGGAATTGCAGGAGATGCTAGATATTCTAGTACAAGTACAACGGATCCAGGAGCAGGAAGCAGATATAGTATAGACAATTGCTATGTTTCTGCAACTATAGACCTAGACATTGCATTAAGAAGAGATAATTACTCAAATGCAGCACAATATTATTCAGGAGGAATTATTGGACGTATACGTTCACAAGCAGTATGGCCAACAAACTGTTTATTTGCAGGCAATATTAATTCAAATGGATTTATAGGACCAATATTTGGTGCGTTAAGAAACAATACATCAGTAGATTCTACAAATAATTTTGCAACATTATGGAATGGTAATGATTCAGGAAATTTAAGCATGACAAGTTATTATACAAATTATGCTGCCAATGGAACTACATTTAATAGCAATCAAACTTCAGGAAGATTAACATTGAGAAGATCT
>JBJFFF010000014.1:0-3887 GCA_051891455.1 Clostridia bacterium
AATACTCATTTTCAATTAAACCACTTTCATTACATATTGCTACTTTTACATGACATGTGCAAGTCTCTGTTGGTACTGTTCCTCTTACAAAATATTCTGTATATGTTTGGTCACCTCTTGGGTCATTTTTACACTCTTCTGTAGGAAGCAATCCCGAAACTTTACAAACTGTTGCTGTTACCACTCCATCCGGTCTTGTTTCTGAGAAATATTTTGATGACAATCCTTTATGTACATCTTGCATAACTGCAGCCCATAAAGAACCTGCAGGGTTACCACTTCTATAATAATCCACATCTTCTTCTATATCAAAACCATACCAACAACTTGCAGTATAATATGGTGTAAATCCACAAAGCCATCTATCAATGTCATCATCAGAAGTACCTGTTTTAGCTGCTACACTCATTCCAGATATTCTGCAATTTGTTGCTGTTCCTGATTTTACTGGTTGTGTAAGTATTTCTTTTATAACATATGCTGCTGATTTAGATATTACTGTTCTTGTTTCTTGTTTTGCTTCTAATATAACATTTCCTTCTGAGTCTACTACTTTTGTGTAGAAAGTTGGTTCTATATAAACACCATCATTTGCAATAGTTGCGTAAGCTCCAGCCATTTCTAATGGGCTTATTCCCTTGGTTAGTCCTCCTAGAGCTAATCCCAAATAATTATCGTTTTCGTGAATAGTTGATATACCCATTTTCTTTAAATATTCAATTGATGTTCCTACTCCTATTTCCTGTAAACCTTTAACCATTGGTATATTTCTAGAAGTCTCAATTGCATATCTAACTGTTTGTAATCCACTATAAATGTTACTATAATTTTTTGGCGAATATGTTCCACCAAATGTTGTTGGTACATCATCATATACAGTTGCTGCAGTTATAGTTCCTGTATCTATTCCTGGTACAAGTACTGCAAGTGGTTTCATTGATGAGCCTGTTTTTCTAGTACTTTGTGTTGCTCTATTTAATCCAAATGATGTAGTTTTTTCACCTAGTCCTCCAACTGTTCCTACAACATAACCTGTTTTATGGTCTATTACAACCATTGCAGCTTGTGAATGAACATAGTTTCCATCTTCGTCTTTAGTTTTTTTAGAAGTTACTTGGTATGTAGTTTTAGCAAATTCTTCTTCCATCATATTTTGTATTGCAGTGTTTTGAGTTGTATAAATTGTAAGTCCACCACTTTTTACATATAGACTTGTATATTCTCTGCTCCAGTCTGGGTGTAACTCCATTAAATCTGAAATTACTTGTTCAACTGCTGCATCTGTATGGTATGAATATACATTTGATGATATTCGTCCTTCATCAAAAGCCAGTCCTGCATCTGCTTCTGCAATTGCTGCATCATATTCCTCTTGAGTTATTTTTTTCAATTCTAGCATTTTTGCAAGAACTGTTTTTACTCTTCTATTTATTAAATTCATTCTGTCAGCTTTTGCTTCTTCATCTACAAAAGGATTATAACTATTTGGTGAATTGTTTATCCCTGCCAAATATGCACTCTCTGCCAATGTCAAATCAACTGCAGATTTATTAAAATAGTAATTTGATGCAACTTCTACACCATAAGTTTTTCCACCTAAGAATATTAAATTTAAGTACAACTCTAGAATTTGGTCTTTTGAAAGCTCTTGTTCTATGTAATATGCTCTTGCCATTTCTTTTATTTTTCTAGTAGAACTTCTTTCATCTTCTTTTGTTAGATTTTTTACTAATTGTTGTGTAATAGTACTTCCACCATAGCTTGCAGAGCCTATTCCAACTTTACTAAGTCCCCATTTTACTGTTGCTGCAACTGTTCTTTTTATATCTACACCACTATGTTCTTCAAATCTTTCATCTTCTATTGCAACAAATGCATTTGGAAGATATGGGGACATCTCTGAAAGTGTAACAATTTTTCTGTTTTCATCTCCACTAAACACTGCTATTGTTTCTCCATTTATATCTTTTGCCACAGAATTTTCATATTTTATTACTAATGTTGACATATCTAATTTTGCATTTTTCATTATGCTATATACTTTTCCTACAAAGATGCCTGCTAATATAAGTACCACAAATAAAAGTACTAGCAATACTTTTTTTATTATTTTTCTTGCTTTACTGTTTTTTTTCTTATCCTTTTTTTCTTTTTTATCTTTTTTCTTATATACTTTTGTTTTTTCTTTTTTATCCATAAAGAGAATCCCTCCTTTTTTCTACCTTGTATATTATATTATATATATATCTAAAATTCAAGACAAACTTTCAAAACAAAAAAATTCCCCGCCTTGGCCGTTCCTATAGGGATTTTAAGGACCTGCTCCTTGCAGGTGGGTGCCCTCCTAAATACTCCTGGGCTTCTTATTATAAAAATATAAGCTTGCACGCCATATTCAGAGTCCGGGCTCCCTTTCCTTATATGTTGGTTCTAAAATACCTATTTCTCGTACCACGCAGGGATAATATTATTATATGTTATTTTATTTTTTTGTTGCATGTTTTTTCTTTAAAATTATAAATACTAATATTGCCACCACTATACATATTACTAAAAGCATAATTACAACTGGTAATGTATTTATTTGTTTTGCTACAAATTCAACTTCATTTATTTCACCTGATTTTAAATTCCAAGTTAATTCTTTTTCATTTTCTGATACAGCACTGGCATTACTTGTTTTTACTCCTGTTGGTAATTTTATTTTATAAATCATTTTTATATTTGTGTCACTTACATTAGTTAAATCTAATTCTGCATTTTGTGAATATTTTGTCATTAAGAAAGTTTTTTCTACCTTTATTCCATTATTTTCTGTATCTTTAACATATTCTTCTCCAAAAGCTTCTTGTAAAGAAAAATCTTTTGTTAAATCTTCTACATGTTTATTTGCTTTAAATCCTGATATATTTTCATCTTCATATGCTTCTACAATATATGAGCTTTCTTCTGCTTGTTCCTTCATTGAGGATATAACATCTTCAGCAGAAACATTTAGTTGCTCTAATACTTCTTTTGAAATTCCATATATATATGTTATTTCACCTGAACCATCTTTGTGTACTTCAACTTCATAATTAATTTCTGCACATCCTGTAAGTGCTACAAGCATTACTATTATCATTATTATTAATCCGATTGTTTTTTTCATTTGAGTCCCTCCATTAATTTATATGTTTAATATATCATGAATTTTTAATTATGGCAATAGAAAATTAATGGAATTTTATAAAAAAGCAAGTGCTTAAACCACAGTTGGTCTAAGCACTTATTTTCTTTAATGGAGTGCCTTCTGGCGTTCTCCATTTCGGCAGTCTGGGAGCTTTTGGGGCTCTTGTTCTTCCTTTTTGGGAAGAACATTTTCCCAGTATCTGCTGTTTTTCAGCCCCTCTGGCTTCTTTTCCTGATTGCCATTAGTCTTTTCCATGTGTTGTCCCTCCTAAAATCTCCCGTTAGGGTTTCTAGAATTTAATTATACCATATTTTATTGGAAAATTCAAATTCATCTAAATTTGTATATCAATATTATTTTTCTCTTGCGCCTCTTGTTTGTATTTGATTAGAATCTGGCAGAAAGAAATTGTCATTTAATATCTTGCTTTTAAGTATGCTCCATGCATTTTCTTGGCTAAAATCGCCTATAAGTATACTTGGTTCTTTACATACATTTCTTTGTACATAAGGTTCTAAGTCCGGAAAAATTCTGGCAAAATACATATCATAATTTGCCACTGGGCATGAATGTATTTTACTATATTCCTCTATAGCTTCTTCTAAAAAAGGCCACATATTAATTAAAGTATCACTAGATTGTTCTATTTCTAAGTCACCATCTTCATTTCTAATAAATGCAAAAGGAAAATCAACCCCTCTTATTAATCGTTTTT
>JBJFFF010000015.1:0-3862 GCA_051891455.1 Clostridia bacterium
GGACGCTCTGTCCCGCCTCGACGCCGTAGTTCGTAACGACGCGGAAGCTCTCGAGTCCGAAGTCCTTGGCGATTCTGGCGATGACCTCAATGCTTTAGGGCCTAATGATAAAATCACTCCTTATACAATGAGTGATTTGTTGCCAAATAATTTTAAACTATAAAATTGTAGTTTGCAAAAGCCTTGGCTTTTGCAAACTGAAGTGTGAGGTGTGAAGTGAGCGTTGGGCTTTTAGGGTTAGGCTTCGTAGGCTCTCCATCTTTTCCCACTTCGCACATCCCACTTCTCACTTCCATACAAATTACAATTTAATTTATTTTTGCCAATTCCTTTTCTCTTGTTTCTTGTTCATTTTCTTGCTCTTTTGCTAAATTGTCTTTTGCTACTGTCATCATTAATTTTATTCTGTTTGTTTGGTTCGTTTCGCTTGCTCCTGGGTCATAGTCTATTGGTGCAATATTTGCTTCTGGATATTTGTTTCTTATCGCTTTTATTACACCTTTTCCTACTACATGGTTTGGTAAACATGCAAATGGTTGTAAGCATATTATATTTGGTACATCATTTTTTATAAATTCTACCATTTCTCCTGTAAGTAGCCAGCCTTCTCCTGTTTGGTTTCCAGTTGATAAGATTTCCTCTGCATAATCTGCTAATTCCATAATATCTGCTGGTTTGAAATATCCTTTTTTAGAACCTATTATTGCTTTCCTATAATCACTTTCTACTTTATTAACGAATTCTATTACTTGTTTATATATTTTTGCCTTTAAATCTCCGGTTTTTAGATATTTATTTTTTGTAATTTCATTTGCTAATATGTATTTTATAAATCCCATGAATTCTGGAATTATAACCTCTGCACCTTCTTTTTCTAAAAGACTTGCAACAAAGTTATTTCCAAATGGATGATATTTTATTAATATTTCTCCAACTATTCCTACTTTTGGTTTTTTTACACTTGTATCTAATTCAATTTTTTCAAAATCACCTACTATTTCATATAGTGAATTGTTGAATTCTTTCATAGTTGAATTTACTGTTTTTACTTTACACTTTTCTATCCATTTTTCTAGTAATTTTTTGCTTTCTCCATTATTTACTTCATAGGCTTTATTTTTATGGAAAACTGTTTGTAATAAATCTCCATAAACAATTCCTTTAAACATTTTAACTAATAGTTTTGGTGTTATTTTAAAACCAGAGTTTTTTTCAAGTCCTGCGACATTGAAGGAGATTACTGGTACATTTGGATATCCTGCATCTTTTATTGCTTTTCTTATAAAGCCAATATAGTTTGTTGCTCTACATCCACCACCTGTTTGAGACATCATTAATGCTACTTTATTTGTGTCGTATTCTCCACTTTCTAGTGCTTCTATTAATTGTCCTACTGTTAATATTGATGGATAACATGCATCATTATTAACATATTTTAGCCCAGTTTCTACAGTTTTACTTGTGCAATCTCTTAATAATTTTACTTTATATCCTTCTGATTTTAGTGCTTCTGACAAAAGCTCAAAATGTATTGGAGCCATTTGTGGAACAAGTATTGTGTAGTCCTTTTTCATTTTTTTAGTAAATTCTATTTTAGGTGTTACATATGTTCCTACACATTTTCTTTGAAGTTTTTCTCTTTTTCTCATACTAGCAAGTAATGAACGTATTCTTATTCTAATTGCTCCTAAGTTGTTTACTTCGTCAATTTTTATTAGAGTGTACATTTTCCCAAAGCTTGTTAAAATTTCTTCTACTTGGTCTGTTGTAACTGCGTCTACCCCGCATCCAAATGAGTTTAATTGTACTAGTTCTAAGTTATCGTGGTGCCCTACAAAGTCAGCTGCAGCATATAATCTCGAATGGAATACCCATTGGTCTACAACTCTTAATGGTCTTTTTGTTTCCACATTTTGAGCAACAGAATCTTCTGTTAATACACAAAGTCCAAGCGATGTTATCATCGTATCTATTCCGTGGTTTATTTCTGGATCTATATGGTATGGTCTTCCTGCAAGTACTATTCCTTTTAAATGGTTCTCCTCCATATATTTTAATGCTTCTTGTCCCTTATTTTTTATATCTTCTCTTACTTTTTTGTATTCTTTTTCAGCACTATCTATTGCTTGCTCTAATTCTTTTTTGGCAAAATTATATTTCTTTAGCCCTTCTACTTCTAGTAATCTTGTAGCTAATTTCTTTTTATCAAAAGGTAAAAATGGGTTGATGAAATTAATATCTTTTAGTTCTTCAACATTGCTTTTTAATACCTCTGAATATGAAATAACTATTGGACAATTATATTTATTATTTGCATCTTTATATTCTTTTCTTGAATATGTCATACAAGGGTAGAAAATGTCTTTAACACCTTTTTCAATTAGGTCTATTATGTGCCCATGTGTTAATTTTGCTGGATAACACACAGATTCAGATGGCATAGATTCAATACCTTTTTCATAAGTTTTTCTATTACTTTTTTCAGATAGAATTACTCTAAATCCTAACTTTGTAAACATTGTAAACCAAAATGGATAGTCTTCATACATGTTTAATGCTCTTGGTATTCCAATTGTTCCTCTTGTTGCCTCTTCCTCTTTTAAAGGTTCATACGAAAAAGTTCTTTCAAATTTATATTTATAAAGGTTTGGTAAATCTTTTTTTGTTTTATCTTTTCCAGCACCTTTTTCACATCTATTCCCAGAGACAAATATTTTTCCACTTGAAAATTGGTTTAATGTTAATAGGCAGTGATTTTCACAGCCTTTACATCTTGTATGCATTACTGTTATTTTTAAATCATCTAATTCATTTTCTTTTAAAATTTTAGATTTATATTCTTTGTCAGCTAAGCTCTCATATTTTTCTTTTGCTAAATATGCTACACCATAAGCTCCCATTAGTCCTGCAATATCTGGTCTTATTACATCTTTTCCAATAATTTTTTCAAAGGCTCTTAAAACTGCATCATTATAAAATGTACCACCTTGTACAACAATATTATCTCCTAAGCTTTCTACATCACGTATTTTCATGACTTTTTGCAAAGCATTCTTTACAACTGAATAAGAAAGTCCTGCTGATATATCTCCTACTGAATATCCCTCTTTTTGCGCTTGTTTTATTTTAGAATTCATAAACACAGTACATCTTGAACCCAAATCTACTGGTCTTCTTGATTCTATTGCACCTTTAACAAATTCTGGCATTGGCAAATTCAAGCTTTTTGCGAATGTTTCCATAAATGAGCCACAGCCTGATGAACACGCTTCATTTAGCATTATATTATCAATTGCATTGTTTTTAATTTTTATGTATTTCATATCTTGTCCACCAATATCAACTATACTTGTTGCATTTGGTGAAAATATTTTTGCAGCTGTGTAATGAGCAATTGTTTCTATTTCATTTAATTCTATATTTAATCCTGTTTGTATTAGTTTTTCTCCGTACCCTGTTGAACCACTATAACGAATTACCGCTTCTTTTGGAAGTACTTTGTATAATTCCTTTAACATTCCAATAACTGTTTGTATTGGCTTTCCTTCATTACTTTTGTATGAAGAATAAAGTAATGCTCCTTTTTCATCTATCAACACTAATTTACTTGTAGTTGAACCTGCATCTATTCCTATAAAACAATCTCCTTTAAAGCCTTGTAAATCCCTTTTAGGAACAACATTTTTTGCATGTCTTTGTTTGAATTGTTCGTATTCTTCCTCAACTGTAAATAGTGGTGCTAGGCTATCAGCACTATCATCATGGTAACTTTTTAATAATTCTATTTTACTTTTTAATTTTTGAATACTTATTGGCGTATAATTCATAGAATCTAATGTTGCCCCTTTTGCAACTAAAAGAT
>JBJFFF010000016.1:0-3860 GCA_051891455.1 Clostridia bacterium
TCTTCCCCTATTATTCTTAGTGTTTCTTCCATATAGCCTTTTTTTCTTAAATAGCTAAAAATATCTTCTTGTTCCATAGTATTTGATTTCTTCACTAGAATATTTTTTGCTGAGTTTATTTCATACTCTAGCATTTCTTCTTTATTATTATATATATATTCATCTACTAGTTTAGAAGATAGCCCTTTCGAAAGTAGTTTATATTTTACTTCTTTTATAGATAAATTTTTTAGTCTTTGTATTTCATTAACACTTTTTTCTATATAAGACAAATCATTAATATAATTTTCTTGCTTTAGGTATTCTATAACATTATCTAACAAATTTCCAGTGTTTTCTGCAAATTTTTGTCTAACTTCTTGTTCTGTTCTTTTTTTATATAAAACATATTTTAGTACTTTGGTTTTTAATTTATCAAATTCTTCTAATTCTTTATATTCTTCGTTTGTCATTTTTCCTCCAATGATTATAAATTTTAGGGCGGACTTTAGGGTCCGCCCCTACAATTTATTTTTATGACATTTTTATTCTTCGTCTTCTAATGTTTCTTCGCTATCTTCTTCATCTTCTACAGCTTCCTCTGGATCTGCTAAGCTTTTTTCAAAGGCTTGTGAGAAGTTTGCTCTGATTTTTTCTTCAACTTCTTTCATTATTTTTGTATTTTGTTCTAAGTATAGTTTTGCATTTTCTCTTCCTTGCCCTATTTTTTCTCCATTATAGCTAAACCATGCTCCTGATTTGTCTATTATATTTAAATTTACTGCTATATCTAAAATGTTTCCAACCTTTGATATTCCTTTTCCATATATAATATCAAATTCTGCTTCTCTAAATGGTGGTGCAACCTTATTTTTAACTACTTTTACTCTTGCTCTATTTCCTATAACTTCTCCATCTTGTTTAATATTTTCTACTTTTCTAATATCTAATCTAACAGATGCATAGAATTTTAATGCTCTACCACCTGTAGTTGTTTCTGGATTTCCAAATAAAACTCCTACTTTTTCTCTTAATTGGTTAATAAATAATACAACAGTTTTTGATTTATTTACAACACCTGCTAATTTTCTTAATGCTTGTGACATTAATCTTGCTTGAAGTCCAACATGTGAATCTCCCATATCTCCATCTATTTCTGCTTTTGGTACTAATGCTGCAACAGAGTCTACTACTATTATATCTACAGCCCCACTTCTTGTTAATGCTTCTACTATTTCCAATGCTTGTTCTCCTGTATCTGGTTGAGATACTATTAAATTGTCTATATCTACTCCTAAGTGTTTTGCATAAACTGGGTCTAAAGCGTGTTCTGCATCTATAAATGCTGCTTCTCCTCCCATTTTCTGTGTTTCTGCTATTGCATGTAATGCTAATGTTGTTTTTCCAGAAGATTCTGGTCCATATACTTCTATTATTCTTCCTCTAGGAATTCCTCCTATACCTAATGCTATGTCTAAGCTTAATGCTCCTGTTGGAATTGCTTCTACATTCATTTCTTGGTATTCACCAAGCTTCATTATTGATCCTTTTCCAAATTGTTTTTCAATTTGTCCTAGTGCAGCTTCTAGTGCTCTCTTTTTTTCTAAATTATCATTATTCATATTTTCTTCCTCCTATTTGCGCTTCGGTTTCAAACGCTTGTTTGCTATTATTATATACTATATTTTTTATTTGTCAAGAACTTTTTGAAAATTTTTTATTTTTTTCTCATAAATAATAATTTGTAGAAGTGCGAAGTGGGATGTGGGAAATGTGCTTTTAAAGAAATTTCTTCGAAGTCTTGCCCTAGCATTCTCACATCACACTTCACACCTCTCACTGCTGCATTATTATTTACACACTTTCTACTCTACTACCTTATACCAGGTATCTATATTATAAAATATATTATACCAATTTCCTTCAAAATTTCCTTTTAAATTATTTGAGTATAATAATATAATTGAATCAAAATATAATCCCATAAAATTAGGATTTTGTTTATATGTTTCATATATTCCTTTATATGTTTCTTCTACTGACTGTTTCTGTTCTATTCCAAAATTTAAGAAATCCTGTACCACCGGTTTTATTGATACTGTGTTTCCTGTTAAAAGTATTTGATATTTTAATTTTGATAAATTATTTTTATAATATGAATTACTTAGTTCCCTTATGGTTACTTTTATTCCTATTTCCTCTAAATTTTGTTTTATAATTTCTGCAACTGGAATTCTATCTTTATTTGTTGTAATTTCTAAACTTAGAGTTTTTCTGTTTCTTTTCCAGCTTTCTCCGGCTATATTCCCATCCTGCATCTTTTAAAATTTGTTTTGCTTTGTTTATATTGTATTCGTATTCTATATTTTCATTATATAGGTAGCTTCCGTATTGCAAAGGAAATTCTGCTTTGCAATATAAGTTATTATATACTTTATATATTATTTCATTTTTATTTATTGCATATAGAATAGATTTTACTACTTCTTTATCATCTATGTCAAACTTTAAATAATCAAAATTTCTATTGCAAATTATTTTTTTATTATACCCAATTTTTCCTATATATTCTTCAAAATTTATATTGTTTGTAGTGATAACATCTACTTCTTCTCGTGAAAATGCATTATATAGTTTGGCTACATCTTCATATATCTTAATTACAATCTTTTTTTCATTTGTTTTTGATTTTAAAACTATTTCACCTTCATTAACATTATCTATATAGAAATTTCCTGTGCCAATATTCTGTTCTCCACAAATTATTGGAAAGCATAACATATATTCAAATTTTCCTTCTGGTTCTAAAAGGTAAATTTTTATTGTGTAATCATTTATAATTTCGATTTTATCAATATTTTTCACATTATTCTTGTAAATTGTGTCTTGTCCTTTTATATAATTTATTGAATATTCAGCATCTTTTGCTGTAAACTGTTTTCCATTACTCCAAAATTTGTTTTCATTTAATCTTATTAAATATGTTTTTTCATCTAATTTGCTCCATTCTGTTGCTAGTCCTGGTTCTAATTTAAAGTCTTGTCCAATATTTATTAATGGTTCATATATTAGTTTAGAAATGTATTGAACATCTTGGTTTTTTGATAGTATCGGGTTTATTGTATCAAAATCAGTTATTCCTATTATTATTTCATTGCTTATTTCATTTTCTTTTCTTATTATTTTTATATCGCTTGCCATCGTGTCTTTATTTTTTATAATTAAATATATTGCAAAAAGTGTTAATATTATTATGATTGTAAAAAATATTATTCTAAAATTTTTTTCTTTCATAAAATTCTCTTTCTTTTTTATATTACAAAAAGAGGCTAATTAATATTAGCCCCCTTTTATTAATTCTATTTTCTTGATTCTATAATCAACTTCATTCCTGTTCTATTTTCGCCCTCAACTTCTACCTCAGCAAATGCTGGTATACATACTAGGTCTACACCTGCCGGCGCAACAAATCCTCTTGCTATTGCCACCGCCTTAACTGCTTGATTTAGTGCTCCTGCACCAATTGCTTGCATCTCTGCCTTGTTACTTTCTTTTACCAATCCTGCAATTGCTCCTGCTACTGAATTTGGATTTGATTTTGATGAAATTTTTAAAACTTCCATTTTTTGCCTCCTAAATAAAATAATTTTTGTAACTTTATTTTTTGTTTCATTTGTTACTTTATATTTATATTATATGTTGAATATAAAGTCCATACTTTTCTGGTAAAAAAAGGAAATTCTCATCGCATAAAACCCTTGTATTTTACTAATTTCTACAAATTTATCCTTTCAATTTTTTCTACTCGACAAGTTTCATCATTTATTTCCAAAAGGCATCCATTTAAAAATGCTGTTTTGTCATCACTTAGTTTATATCTT
>JBJFFF010000017.1:0-3843 GCA_051891455.1 Clostridia bacterium
TAACAAGACCAGATGTAGAAACAAACACATCTTGGCAAAAAGCAAAAGATGCAGAATATACACTAACAATAACTGAACATTGTACAGCACATGTAAAACCAGAAGAACCTAAGGACCCAGAAGACCCAGAAAAACCTGATGAACCTGGAGATAATGAAATTGGCAATAATGTGGATGATGGCAATAATACTGTGGTAGATGGAAACAATACAGTAGACAGTAACACAGTAGATGAAAACGTTGTAGATGGCAATAATACTACAGACAATGAGGCCGTAAATAATACAACAGAATAATAAATATGAATATTAATATGTAGGGGCGGGGTTCCACCCCCTCCCACAAACACAGAACAGAAAAATAAAAAAGGGCAGGGGTGGAACCCTGCCTCTACACGTAAAAAAACAATTAAAATTATATAAGGAGAAATAAACATGCCAAAAAGGGAAAAATACATAAATTGGGACGAATATTTTATGGGAATAGCAATGCTTTCAGGAGAAAGAAGCAAAGACCCAAGTTCACAAGTAGGAGCTTGTATAGTAAGTCAAGATAATAAAATTTTATCAATGGGGTATAATGGATTCCCAATAGGATGCTCAGATGACAAAGTATCTTGGGAAAGAGAAGGAGATTTCGCCGACACTAAATATCCATATGTATGTCATGCAGAATTAAATGCAATACTAAATTATACTGGTACTTCACTTAGGGGAAGCAGAGTATATGTAACATTATTCCCATGTAATGAATGTGCAAAAGCAATAATACAAAGTGGAATAAAAGAAATAATATATATGAGTGATAAATATGCAGATACAGATAGTACAAAAGTATCTAAGAAAATGTTTGATATGTGTAATGTGAAATATATACAATATAAACCTACTGGTAAAAAAATTGAATTAAATTTATAGAAACATATAGAAGAAAGCCGCCCAATCTCGTCGGGGTTATATTGCGTTGGGCTACAGATTTACTATTATGTGTGTATAAAAGGGAGGAAAAATGATTTTATTAGCTAAGGAAGAAGAAAAAGAATATAAAGAATTTTTAGAAAACAATGATAGATGTAATTTTCAACAATCACTAGAATGGGGAAAAGTAAAAACAAGTTGGACAAATGAGGTAGTCCTTGCCAAAGATGAAAATGGCAAGATTATAGGAGCAATAAGTGTATTAATTAGAAAAATCCCTATTTTTGGTAACTTTATGTATGTATCTAGAGGACCAATATGTGATATACATGATGAAAAAGTTCTAAAAGAATTAACAGATGGGCTAAAAGAGCTTGCAAAAAAATACAAAGCATTTACTTTAAGGATGGAACCAGATATAAAAAGTAGTGATGAAGAATTTAAAAATATTGTAAAAAAACTAGGCTTTAAAATAAATGACACTGGTAAAAACTTTAGTGATGGAGTTCAACCAAGATATGTATTTAGATTAGATATAAAAGGAAAAACAGAAGAAGAAATATTTGCAGCATTTCACCAAAAAACAAGGTATAATGTAAGGCTTGCAGTTAAAAAAGGAATAGAAATAAGAGAAGGAACAAGAGAAGACTTAAAAGACTTTCATAAAATTATGATGGTAACAGGGAAAAGAGACAATTTCATGATAAGACCACTTGAATATTTTGAAAAAATGTATGACTGTTTAGCACCAGAACACTTGAAATTAATGATGGCATACTATGAGGGAAAACCAGTATCAGGAATAATCGATATAATTTATGGAAATAAGGTATGGTATTTATATGGGGCAAGCAGTAATGAACATAGAAACCTAATGCCAAATTATTTATTACAATGGGAAATGATAAAATACTCAATTGAACACGGGAAAGACATGTACGACTTTAGAGGAGTAACAGGAATTGTAGATGAAAAAGATCCACACTATGGATTATATAGATTTAAAAAAGGCTTCAATGCAGAATTTACAGAATTCGTAGGGGAAGTATATATAAACTTTAAACCTTTAAGATATAAATTATATAAATTATCTGAAAAATTATACAAAAACCTAGCAGAAATAAAGACAAAGATGAAAGGAAAATAAATTATTGAACACATTAATAATAAATAAAAACGATTTAAGGCATAATATAGATACAATAAAAAAACAAATAAATAAAGAAAACTACACCATAATAGGAGTAGTAAAAGGAAACGGCTATGGCTTAGGAATAAAAGAATACTCTAGGGTTTTAATAGACAATGGAATAAACATGTTAGCAGTAGCTACAAATTCTGAGGCTATAGAACTAAGAGAGTATGACAAAAATGTAGATATTTTAAATATGTCTTGTACATCAATAAAAGAAGAAATACAAGAATTAGTAGATAACAACATAATAATAACAATTGGTTCAAAAACAAGTGCAGAAATTGCAAACGAAATAGCAAAAACAGGTAAAACTATAAGAGCACACATAAAAATAGATACAGGTTTTGGAAGATATGGATTTATATATCAAAATAAAGATGAAATTGTAGATACAATAAAAAACTTACATCCAAATATAAAAGTAGAAGGAATATTTTCACATTTCTCACTTGCATATTATAGAAATAGTGAATCAACAATAAAACAATATAATAATTTTTTAGATGTAATAAAAAGTCTTGAAAATGAAAATATTAATATAAAAATGAAACATATATGTAATTCGCCAGCATTTATAAATTTCCCAGAAATGAGGTTAAATGCTGCAAGAATTGGTTCTGCATTTTTAGGACGAGTAGATGTGCAGAAAAATTTAGGATTAAAAAAAATAGGGGAATTACAATCACAGGTTACAGAAGTAAATGTACTTCCTAAAAATTTTAATGTGGGATATTTAAATACATACAAAACAAAAAATGAAACTAAAATAGCAATTGTACCTGTGGGGCATAAAGATGGCTATAATATAACAATTAAAGAGGACATGCTAAGAACAGTAGATAAGATTAGAAACCTAAAACATCAAGTAACAGGATTATTAAAAAAACAAACATTAAAAATTACCATAAATGATAAAGAATATGATATAATAGGAAAAGTTGGTATGTACCATGTAACAGTAAATATTACTGGAAGTGAGGTAAAAGTACGGAGATATTGCCAAAATCAATGTAAACCCAGTATATGTAGATAGCAAAATAAGAAGGGAGTATGTATAATGGAAGCTAAAAAAATAGGCTTTTTCGCAAGAATAAAAAAATCAATATTTAATTTTGAAGAATATGAAAAATTTATTGAAGAACCCCTAAAAAAAGCATTTGGATATTTCTTTAAATTAATGGCTATATTTTCTTTGCTTATTACAATTGCATTAACTTACATAGTAAATACTAATGTTCAAAAAATTAAAACAGCAATTGAAACTGAATTCCCAAACTTTAAAGTAGAAAATAATACCTTAAGTATAGAGGGACAAGATATATTTGAGTATTATTTTGAAGACTATGATTTACAATTGATAATGAATGTAAGCGGAATAGAGAATGTACCAAATGAAAATGAAAAATGCATTAAAATGTTAGAAGACAGAATTATTATAAAATATAGTGGCTACGCAGAAGAAATTGGGTATAATAATATAGGCGACATTTCTAATCAAACAATAATAGACTTTTTCGGAACAAATGAATGGAAAGCTTTATATTTTAATGTTTGTTTAGTAATGCTTTTATTAAACTTTATATTATATTCAATAATTATATTATTAGACGTAGTTACTCTATCTATTTTAGGTTTAATAATAAATACTCTTATAAGGACAAAATTTAAATATCAAGACATAGTAAAAATATCAATATATGCAATGACATTACCAATTTTATTATATTTATT
>JBJFFF010000018.1:0-3819 GCA_051891455.1 Clostridia bacterium
TCGAATCCTCCCACCCCAGCCAACAAACTTGCCTAGTGGCAAGAGTTAAAAACGAAGAGTGAATAGTGAAGAATAGTATATAGCAAAGCCAAAGAAGTAAGTTGGAGGCAAGTTTGTACTTTTCACTATTCACTCTTAACTATTCACTAAAAAAATAAGTTTTTGAACAAAATATTTTCTATTAATTAATTTTAATCTAAGGAGTTTTTATCTATGAAAGAAAGCATATTACAACAAAAGGCTTTTAACTTTGCGTCAAATATAGTTTTATTCTATGAAAAATATTCAAAAACACATAAAGATAACACAATATCAAAACAATTATTAAGAAGTGGTACAAGTGTTGGCGCGAATATAAATGAAGCACAATTTGGTAATAGTAAGAATGACTTCATAGCAAAATTACATATATCGTTAAAAGAAACAGGAGAATCAATATATTGGATAAGATTATTAAAAAATACTAATTTATTGCCTTCTCAAGAAGCGGATGAGTTGTTAAGTCAGGCAGAAGAAATAAAAAGAATATTAATATCATCATTAAATACTGCTAAAAATAATAAATAATATTATTACTAGTTGGTTTTTGTAAATATAAATTTCTAATCAAAAATAAAAAAATTGTTGAAAATGAAATATATGCTGTTATATAATAATATTAACATAGATGAAATCAATAAAGAAAACTTTATTTAGAATATAAAATAGAGAGCGACGATTAGAAGCATAAATAATTTTGGAGGTCTTATGGAAGAAAAAAATGAGTATGAAGAGATTTTATTATTTTCTAGTTTAAATGATTATCAAATAAATGAAATTTGTGCCATGCTAACAGAAAATAATATTCCATTTATCAGAAAAGATGATGGTGTTGGGTCTTATATGAATTTATATATGGGGCATTCTTATCAAGAAAAAAAGGTTTTTGTAAGTAAAAAAGATTATGATAAAGCACTTGAATTGATATCTGTATTTATAACTGATGACACAGATGCGGAAGATGAAACAGCCGAAGAAGAGCAACAAGACAAAAATGATAGAACTAGTAATACTTTAACTTTAATAAGTAAAATTGCAATTTGGACAGTTTTAATTTTACCTGTATTAATAATATTACTGATAACTGTGTTATTAATATTCCAATAGTACTAAGGTATGTTGATTATTGATTTTACAGTCCCCCAGTTATGTGGGGGATATTGATTTGTATATAAAAAGAAACAAGGAATTAAAAAACAAGAGATGGAATTTATAAAGAGGGTTAATAGGCAAATTGACATAAAAACACAAAATGTGGTATAATATACATAAGTACCAGAGAGGTGCTATTATGTATTGTGATAAATGAAAGGAAGACTAAAAAAATGAAGATGGAAAACTATGCAAATGTTCGGGTATCTGACTACGATCACAAGGTGATGTGTTTGACTCACGAATATGACAACAGCAACAATTCTGAAGAAAGCAATTACTACGTCGCTGTTCTGGGAGAAGTCTACGGTCGACATGGCTTTAAGGACGGAACGCGGATTCACACATCTGCAACCAAGGAAGTTACCGAGACAGTGGCACGGACGTATTCCGGCAGTGTGTACGAATTGGGAACAAAAGACCCTGACTATGCAAAGTATGAGGAAGCTGTAATGAATGATGTTCCAATTTTGGAATATTGGTCTATCGGCAACCTACACGAGGGAGTGTATATCAAGGGTAAAATCAGAGGCGAAGGCAGAAAATTTATGAAGAAGGTAATTGCCCAGGATGGTGCAATTCTTACTTTCTACGATGGCTCTAAGGTCTTTGTAGATTGGTTGACAATTGATCCGTTCCAAAAGACTTATATTAAAGCCTTTGGTTTGGAGACCGGAATGGTGAAAGGTCGTCTGTTCTGTGGACTCGCACTGGAGCCTGATATCCTGAATAGCAGATGGAGCATGGCAGCAACAGCAGTTCCCCTTACGGATGATATGGCAAAACTTATGCAGGTCATCTAAGCAAAAATCCATTATACTACAAATCACAACGAAAGGGGGCTACAAGTGTAGCCTCCTTTTGGTGACAGATTATGTCAATAGGGCCAGGGAATTTTGACATTAATTAAGGAAATAAAAATTTGAAGATGATTACAAAATTCGACATAAATAAAAAATAATATGAGATATAATAATAAAAATTTGTCTCATATTATTTTTTTATTTCAAAGGAGGCTATTTCTATGCCTAGGATTCCAAGAATGTATTTAAAAACTAATTGTTTTTATGTGCCAGGCCCTATTGACATGGAGGAACACAATTTTTGACTAAATTTCCCAAATATGCTATAATATAGTCATAGCAAATTTATATCCAATTTTGCACCGCCGTTTGGCAAAGTCTAAACTTCAGGAGGTTTTTTATGAGACACTTTAACAGAAATGAGAAGCTGGGCTTCTTCGAAGAATTGGTCTGGGACCACTTCTTCAACGAAGAAACTGGCAAGGTTGAACGGGGAAATGTGAACAATGAGTTCATAATTCTCTGCATCATGCTGGGAATTGTAACTCTGGCTTTCATCTGCTTTGTCGTCGCATAAAACTTGGGGACACCAACTGGTGTCCCCATTTCATGTAAGTGGAATAGTGTAAGTGGGGACGCGTTTCATTTGCATGAAAAAACAATGAAAATTTGGTAAATTTGATAAAAAACTATTGACAAATAAAAAATGTAGGAAGCAATTAATGTAACTTTCTACATTTTTTATCATATAATAACTATGGTGATTAAATGTTTGATTGTCATTACGATTTACTTACATATATTTATGTGAATAGGAGAAACTTAAGACCAGTAATTTCACATTGTAGGAAAATATTTTTTAACAATATTACTGGTGGTATTTTTAATTTATTTTACATGTCTGAAAAAGAGATGTTAGACGAACTTGGGGTGCAAGCAAATGAAATAGATATTATTCAAAATTTAAAGGTTGTAAATTTCTTAATTAGAAGGTATAGAATAATACCGCGCCATATTAGATATATAGTTGGAATTGAAGGTCTAGATTATTTAAAAAATATAAACGATATTGATATTTTATATAATTTAGGGTTAAGAAGTACAGGAATTGTTTGGAATAACAAGAATAAATTTGGAGCAGGAGTAAGGGCAGCAAGTACAGAAGGGCTAACAAGCTTAGGAGAAGAATTAATTGAAAAATTAGTAAATAAAAGAATTGCAATAGATTTATCACACGCAAATGAAAGAACTTTTTATGATATTATATATAAATGCCAAGAATTAAAACGAAAAGGATTAGAGCCAATTGTATTTGCATCACACTCAAATAGCAGAATGTATTGTAATGTACCTAGAAATTTAAGTAATAGGCAATTATTAGAAATAAAAAAATTAGATGGAATAATTGGTGTTGTTTCTATAAAAGATTTTTGTAGTAGTTATAATAATATTAATTATGAAATGGCATATATAAACCATATAAATTATTTAAGAAGGCTATTTGGAGATGTAAACAACATTGCCCTTGCAACAGATGATATTAGTTATTATAAAATACAGCCAGAAATTTACCAAAATATGAATGTGTTTAAACAAGAAGAAGTAAAGTCTAAAATAGAGAATTTATTACTAGCAAATAATTATTCTAATCAAGAGATAAAACAAATATTAACAGAAAATGCACAAAATAAATTAATAAATAAATTAATATAGTATTGATAAAAGTCCGCCAAATCTCGTCGGGGTTTATATATTTTAATTCGCTCATCGCTTCCCACCGGCGCTGTAACAAGGCTATCGCCTTTAACAGCCCACGGCGGTCCCC
>JBJFFF010000019.1:0-3810 GCA_051891455.1 Clostridia bacterium
TCTCTATACAAAAACATTACAATATCTGCATCTTGTTCTATTGCTCCAGATTCACGTAAATCTGAAAGCATTGGTCTATGGTCTGCACGTTGTTCTGCCGCTCTTGATAACTGTGACAATGCTATTACTGGTATATCTAATTCTTTTGCAAGTATTTTTAACGATCTACTTATTTCAGATATTTCTTGTTCACGGCTAGCGTTTCTTTTTCCACTACCTTGTATTAATTGTAAATAATCTATTACAACAAGTCCAATATTTTTTTCTAGTTTTAGTTTTCTACATTTTGCTCTTATTTCTGCTACACTTATTCCTGCAGTATCATCAATATAAATTGGTGCTTCTGATAGAGGCCCAAGTGCTGTTGCAAGTTTTACCCAGTCGTTTTCTTCTATTTTTCCTGTTCTTATTTTATTACTATCTACCATTGCTTCACTACAAAGCATTCTGTTTACTAATTGTGATTTAGACATTTCTAAGTTAAATATTGCGACTGGCACTTTTGCATTTATTGCTGCATTAGAAGCAATATTTAGTGCAAATGCAGATTTTCCCATTGCAGGTCTTGCTGCAACTAATATTAAATCTGAATTGTGTAGCCCTGCTGTTTTATAGTCTAAGTCTGCAAATCCTGTTGGTACTCCTGTTATTGGTTCTTTTTGGTTATAAAGTTTTTCTATTTCTGCAAAGCTTTCTATTAATACATCTTTTATTGGTGAAAATCCTTTTTGATTTTTTCCTTGCATTATATCAAAAATCTTTTTTTCGGCTTGGTCCATTACCATTTCTATGTCTTCATTTTGTGCATAACCTAAGTCTATAAGTTCATTTGATGCTTTTATTAGTTGCCTTAATAGTGATTTTTCTTCTACTATTTTTATGTACCTTTCTGCATTTGCAACTAATGGGACTTTGTCTGGCAATATTCCTAAGTACTCAAATCCACCAATTACTTCAAATTTTCCCATTGATATTAGTTCTGATTTTACTGTTATTATATCTATTGGTTCTACTTTGTTGTATAAATTTAGTATTGCTTCGTATATGTATTTGTTGTCTTCTCTATAAAAGTCTTCTGGTTTTAGTACTTCTATTGCATCTATTACTGCGTCTTGGTCTGTTAGCATGCTTCCTAGTACTGCTTGTTCGGCTTCTGTGTCATGTGGTGGGATTTTTCCAATATCCATTTGTTCCTCCTCTTTTATATCTTCTTATGACATCCGCCCAATCTCGTCGTGGTTTAATTTTTCTCTATAATTATTCAGGTTTAATGTATATTTTCAATTGGGCTGTTACTCCGTCGCCAAATTTTATTTCTACTTCGTATGTTCCTATTGTTTTTATTGTTTCTTTTAGTGCTATTTTCTTTTTGTCTATTTCTATTCCTGTTTGTTTTTTTAGTCCTTCTGCGATTTCTTTTGATGTAATTCCACCAAATGTTTTTCCGTTGCTTCCCGCTTTTACTTTTAATTCTAATGTTGTTTTTTCTATTTTGTCTGCTTTTTTCTTATTTTCTTCTATTTCTAGATTTTTTTTGTGTGCATTTGATGCTTGCTTTGCTTCTAGTTTTAGCATATTGTCTTTGTTTGCTTCTATTGCTAGTTTTTTTGGGAATAAAAAGTTTCTAGCATATCCATCATTTGCGTTTATTATTTCATTCTTTTTTCCTACGTTTTTTATGTCTTGTAATAATATTACTTTCATTTTTTTCACATCCTTTATATTTTTGATATTTTATCATAATTTTGTGATTTTTGGAATACATTTCTATAATTTCTTTTTTATTTCAATTTAATTTGTGTGTGAAATAATTATGGTACAATTTGTAGGGGCAAGGTTCCACCCTTGCCCGCAAAATAAATTACTACAATATTATCGGGTCGGGGTAGAACCCGACCCCTACAAACACTATTTTCTAATTATATTTTCAAATTTCAAAAATTCTTATGGCATTTTGATAAGTTATTTTTGCTATTTCTTCTACGGATAGACCTTTTAGCTCAGCTATTTTTTGTGCTACATATCTTACATTTGTAGAATCGTTTCTTGTTCCTCTTACAGGTTCTGGTGCTAGGTATGGAGAATCTGTTTCTATTAGTATTTTATCGTTTGGAACTAGGTTTACTATTTCTTTAGCATTTTTCGAGTTTTTAAATGTTATTGGTCCTGCAAATGATATATAAAATCCTAATTTTAGTCCTTCTTCTATTAGGTATTTATTTAATTGTGCACAATGGAATATTCCTTTTTTATTCACAGGGTTTTCTTTTAGCAAGTCTATTGTGTCTTGTACCGCGTCTCTTGAGTGTATTACTATTGGCAGTTCAAGCTCATTGGCTAAGTTTATTTGTTCTATAAATGCTTGTTTTTGTAAGTCTTTATTTTCTTTATTCCAATAATAATCTAGCCCTATTTCGCCTATTGCAACATTTTTTTTGTTCTTCGCAAATTCTTTTATTGCTAAAATATTTTCTTCGTTATAGTCACCTAAATCGTTTGGCGATATTCCACATATTGAGTATATGAAGTCATATTTATTGGCTAAATCTATTGCTTCCCTAGATGATTTTAGATTATATCCAGCACATACGAATTTTGTTATTCCTTGTTTATATGTTTTTTGTATTGTTTCTTCTCTATCTATATCAAATTTTTCATCATTATAGTGTGAATGTGTGTCGAATAATTCCATTTTGCCTCCCCTATACAAAGTGAATAGTTAATAGTGAATAATTAATAATTTGGGTTAGTTTTTGTGATAAAATCACAAAAACTTTCATTAACTTTTCACTATTCACTTTTCACTATTCATTACGTAATGTAATTACGACTGTTGCGACTGCATATTCTTTGCAGTGTGATATGCTTATGTCTATGTTTTTTATTTCTGGGATTTCAGTATCTATAAATTCTACCTTTGGGTTCCCATTTTCGTCATTTATTACTTGGGCATTTTGCCATGTTATTGCAAATTTATCTTTTAGCAAACTTGATACTGCTTTATATATTGCTTCTTTTGCTGCAAATCTTCCTGCATAATGGCAATATTTTGCTTTTTTCTTGCCTTCACAGTATTCTATTTCTGCAGGAGTATATACAATTTCTAAAAATCTTTGACCAGATTTTTCTATTGATTTTTGTATTCTCGATATTTCTATTATATCTGTACCACATAATACCTTCATTTCGCTCACGCTCCATTCGCTCTAATGAATAACGAATAGTGAAGAGTGAAAAGTTAATGAAAGTTTTTGCTGTTCTACAGCAAAAACTAACCTAAACTATTAACTATTCACTTTTAACTATTCACTAAAAGAGTAAGCCATGCTTACTCTTTATTTTGTATAGTATAACCCGTCGTCGCTTAAATGCCATTCTCCTATAAAGTTTATATATATGCTATTGTCTAAATTTACTGATGGATTTAGAGCTATGGTTCCGTTTCTTTTTAAAGAACCCCATACTCCATTTTGTTTTACTGCCACATATCCGCATGAATTTTGTTCTGTAGCATCTTCATAAATATAATCTACTATCACATTTCCGGCTTTATCTGTAAAACCGTATTTTCCATCTTTTTTACTTAAGAATAAAGTATTTTGTGATAGAATTTCTGTGTTTTGTTTTTCTTCAAATTTGAAATTATAGTATTTGTATTCACCACCAGCATACATTTTTATATAGCCTTTTGTTACATTTATTTCTGATACTATTCCAGATAATTTTTGCGATAAGTTATTGTCTAATATTACTGTTTCTGCCTCTGTTTTGTCTGCAACTATAAAGTTTCCTTCTTCTACTGGGTACATA
>JBJFFF010000020.1:0-3803 GCA_051891455.1 Clostridia bacterium
ATTTAAGCCAAATGTATATTTCTTTAAAGTACCAAAAGACATAGACAAAAGGGAAGTAATTATATTAGACCCAATGCTTGCAACAGGTGGCTCGGGACTAGATGCAATAGAACTTCTAAAAAAAGAAGGAGTAACAAAAATAAAATTCTTATGCATAATAGCTGCACCAGAAGGAATAGAAAAAATAGAAAAAGAACATCCAGATGTTCAAATTTACTGTGCTGCAATAGATGAAAAACTAAATGAAAATGCATACATAGTACCAGGATTAGGGGATGCAGGAGACAGAATTTTTGGAACAAAATAAAAAATTGCTTATTGACAAAACCAAAAAATATGATATAAAATAAGAACATAAAAAATGAAAAATTTTAGGAGGATGAAAGAAATGAGAACTACAAATGACACAAAAAACAAAGGCATAACATTGATTGCCTTAATTATTACCATAATTGTCATGTTAATTTTGGTTGCTGTAACAATAAATATGGCAATAAATGGAGGTTTATTTGAAAAATCAGGACAAGCAGTGGGAGAAACCAAAAATGAAATAAACAAAGAAAAAGAACTTGCAAATGGAAGAGTAAAAATAGATGGAATATGGTACGATTCAATAGGTGATTATCAAAATGGAACCCAATCAGCAGACCAAGGAAATGGAACAGAAGGAGGAGACGAACCAACAGCAGTACATAGCTGGACAAGAACAGGAGATACTTTTACATGTAGCCATTGTAATACAACATATGAAATGGGGCAAAAAGTAAACTACACAGCTACAGGAGCATCAAGCACGACAATAACAGCTGAAAAAAGTGGATTAGATAAATATCTTACAGAAAAAGGAAGTTATCCAACAGATGCAAATGTAGATGAAAATGGAGTACAGACAATAGAACCACAAACTACAAATTGGGTAGTACTAGGAATAGAAGATACAGATGGAGATGGAGAGGTATATGAAACATTATTAATAACAACAGGAAAACCAGTAGAAGTGGCAACAGACAAGAAACTATGGTTATGTGGAATAGCAGCATATAATAATGGACCAGATGAAATAAATAGAACATGTGAAAAATTGTATAGCAATAACGAATATGGAAAAGCAAGAGGAATGACAATAGAAGACGTAAATAGTGCATTAAAATATGTACCAGATGGATCATCAGAGGAAAATGGATATTATTATTATTTAAACAGTGATGGAACAGAAATATTAAATTCTGGAGGTACTACAATCAGTACAGTAACAACTGCAGAAAAAAATATAGTTTTTGGAACGTATAATGATTATAAGTGTGTTCTAGCTTCTAGGGGCAAAAATGGTGACACCAGCTTTGGCTGTGCTCATGTATCTTTCAATACAGTTACTTCTTGGGGTCTTGGTGCGGTATTCGAAGAGTTTGGTGGGTGGTTTGGATCAAACATTGCACATGATGATAATGATATATCAAATTGGGATGGAACTAGTTTTAGACCAGTTGTAACTCTAACAAATGAGCTTCCAGCAAGCGCAAGTTAAAAAAGTTGAGTTCTCGCATCCCTGATGAATGGGGCGAGGCAAACCTAGTGGGAATCATAAACATGATAAGAACAATTGAAATTGCCCTGAAAATATTCATAAATTGTTGAAAAAATATCACTTCTATGGTATAGTATATTAGTTGGGAAAGGTATTTCCTAGCATATATACCAAAGGAGTGATTTCTTTATGCAAGAAAAATATGATGTAATAGTTGTAGGAATGGGACCAAGTTCCGTTTTTTGTGCCTATGAATTGGTACAATTAAAAAAATATAAAAAGGTTTTACTAATAGACCAAGGAAAAAGAGTTGAGGAAAGAAATTGCCCAATAGAAAAGACAAAAAAATGTGTACACTGTAAACCAATGTGTAACATAACAAATGGCTTCTCAGGAGCAGGAGCATTTTCAGATGGAAAATTATCTTTGTATAATGCAGAAGAAGATGAAATACATGTTGGAGGAAGTGTTCATAAATACATAGGAGTTCCTGAAACAAAAAAACTTATAGATTATGCAGATGAAATTTATTTAAAATTTGGAGCAGACAAACACTTAGAAGGAACAGAATATAAAGAAGAAATATCAAAAATAAATGAAAGAGCTCACAAAGAAGGAATAAGACTAATAAATATTCCAATAAGACATCTAGGAACGGAAAAAAGCCATGAAGTTTATCACAGAATGGAAGAATACTTAGAACAAAATGGAATAGAGATGAGATTTCAAACTACAGTTTCCGACCTTATAATAGAAAATAGCCAAATAAAAGGTGTAAGAGTTAAGGAAGCAAAATATGTAGAAGATGAAAACCATGAATTAACAGATATCTATGCAGATAAAGTTGTGCTTGCAGTAGGAAGAAAAGGTGCAAATTGGCTAGTTGATATGTGTAATAAACACGGCATCAATTCAGAAACAGGAATAGTAGATATTGGTGTAAGATATGAATTACCAGATGAAGTAATGAAAGATGTTAATAAATACATGTATGAAGCAAAATTTATAGGAAGAGTAGGACCATTTAGAGATAAAGTAAGAACATTTTGCCAAAACCCAAGTGGATTTGTTTCTGCAGAAGTTTATGATAACAACCTAACATTAGTAAATGGGCACTCATATAAAGAAATAAAAAGCACAAATACAAATTTAGCAATACTTGTATCACACCATTTTACACATCCATTTAAAAAGCCTATTGAATATGGACGCAATGTTGCACAAAACTTAAACGATTTAGGTGCAGGAAACATAGTAGTACAAAGATTAGGAGACATTTATAGAGGAAAAAGAACTTGGGACTATGAATTAGAAAAAAATTCAGTAGTACCAACATTAAAATCAGCAGTTGCAGGAGATATAACATTTGCCCTTGGATATAGAACAATGGTAAGTATACTAGAATTTATAAGAGCAGTAGATAAGGTAGTAGAAGGATTTGGAAATCCAGACAACCTACTTTATGCCCCAGAAATTAAATTTTATAGCAATAAAGTTGTAATAGATAAAAATTTTGAAACAAATATAAAAGGTTTATACTCTATAGGAGATGGCGGAGGAATGACAAGAGGATTAATGATGGCATCATGCTCAGGAGTACAAATGGCAAGAAATTTATAATAATTATCATAGAAAGGAAATGGACATGGACAAAATATCAATAATAGTTCCAATATATAATGTGGAAAAATATTTAAGAGACTGTATAGAATCAATAATAAATCAAACATATACAAACATAGAAATTATATTAGTAAATGATGGCTCAACAGATTCATCATTAGAAATATGTAAAGAATATGCTGAAAAAAATGATAAAATTAAAATTGTTAATAAAAAAAATGGAGGATTAAGTGACGCTAGAAATTATGGATTAGAGCATGCAACAGGAAAATACATAATGTTTGTAGACTCAGATGATTATTTAGCACTTAATAGTTGTGAAGTATTATATAATGCAATTAAGGATACTGAATTTGAATTTGTAACTGCAAATTTTGCATTTACAGATAGTGAAGGTATACCTTGGAAAAGACCAATGTTTAGTGATAAATTTCAAAATACTCCTCTAGATATAGAAGATTATAAAAAATCATTTTATCTAGTCAATTCTGCAGTTTGGAATAAAATTTTCAAAAAAGAATTTTTAGATAATAACCATTTAAAATTTGAAGTGGGATTATTAGCAGAAGATGCAGTTTTTACAACATTAGCCTTTTTAAAAGCTAAAAAAACTTATTATATAAAAGACATAGTATATTATTATAGACAAAGGGAA
>JBJFFF010000021.1:0-3789 GCA_051891455.1 Clostridia bacterium
AACAGAAATGAGAACAGGGATAGATATTGTTAAAGAACAAATAAGAATTGCAGCAGGTGAAGAGCTGAAATTCAAACAAAAGGAAATAACATTTAAAGGTCATTCAATAGAATGTAGAATAAATGCTGAAAATCCAAGTAAGAATTTTATGCCTTGCCCAGGTAAAATTAAAGAAATAAACTTGCCTGGTGGAAATGGAATAAGAGTTGATACAGCAATTTATAGTGGCTATACAATACCTGCCAATTATGATTCTATGATTGCAAAAATAATAGCTTTTGGAACAACTAGAAATGAGGCAATTGCAAAAATGAAAAGATCCTTAGAGGAACTTGTAATAGATGGGGTAGATACTAATAGAGATTTTTTGTTTGATATTATTACTAGTCCAGACTTTATACGAGGAAATTTTGATACTTCTTTTATTGAAAAAAATTTCAAACAATAATCATCATCTTGCGTTGTTAAAATTTTGAATTAAGGAGGGATAGATTGTGATAGTCGATAAAATAAAAAAAAGAGAAAATAAGACTGCCAAGAACAAAAAACCTAACATAGATATACCAGTAGGAAAATGGGTAAAATGCGAAGAATGTAAAGAAATTATATATAAAGAAGCAGTTAGAGAAAATTTAAACATATGCCCAAATTGTAGTCACTATTTTAGAATGCATATTGGAAAAAGACTAGAATTAATAATTGATGCTGGTACATATAAAAAATTTGATTTGAACATAGAGACTACTAATCCATTAAATTTAGAAGACTATCCTAAAAAACTAAAAGCATTGCGAGAAAAAACTGGACTAGAAGAAGCAGTGGCATGTGGAACTGGAAATATCAACGGAGAAAAAGTTGTAATATGTGTGATGGATAGTGGATTTTTAATGGGAAGTATGGGAGTTGTAGTAGGTGAAAAAATAGCATATGCTATAGAACAAGCAGTAGAGATGCGTTTACCATTAATAATATTTTCTGTTTCAGGTGGAGCAAGAATGCAAGAAGGAATAGTATCTTTAATGCAAATGGCAAAAACAACAGCAGCACTTACAAAATTAGATGAAGCAGGTTTATTATATATATCAGTTTTAACAGACCCAACCTATGGAGGAGTTACAGCTTCTTTTGCAAGTTTAGGAGATATCATCTTAGCAGAACCAAAAGCTATGATAGGATTTGCAGGACCAAGGGTTATAGAGCAAACAATAGGAGAGTCATTGCCAGAAGGTTTCCAAACAGCAGAGTTCCTATTAGAACATGGTTTTATAGATAAGATTGTTGAAAGAAAAGACCTAAAGGATACAATTTACAGATTAATTAAGCTTCATAAAGGAGGCGAATAAAATGTCTAATAAGAAAATGTCTGCTTGGGAAAAAGTTGAAATAGCAAGAGACCCCAAAAGAAAAACTTCACTTGATTATATAGATGCTATATTTGATGAATTTATAGAATTACATGGAGACAGAAATTTTAAAGACGACAAATCAATTTGCTGTGGTTTAGCTAGAATTGAAAATCAAAATTTTACAGTAATTGGGGAGCAAAAAGGAAGAACAACTAAAGAAAATATTGAAAGAAATTTTGGTATGCCTAATCCTGAAAGTTATAGAACAGCAGTAAGATTTATGAAACAAGCAGAAAAATTTAAAAGACCTGTAATTACTTTTATTGATACTAAAGGTGCTTATCCAGGAATTGGAGCAGAAGAAAGAGGTCAAGGAGAGGCTATTGCAAAATCTATGTTTGAAATGGTAAAATTGAAGGTGCCAATAATTGCAATTGTAATAGGAGAAGGTTCAAGTGGAGGAGCCTTAGCAATAGGTGTAGCAAATAAAGTATTTATGCTAGAAAATGCAATTTATTCTATTCTTTCACCAGAAGGATATAGTAGCATTTTATGGAAAGATGGAACAAGGTATAAAGAAGCAGCAGAAAAAATGAGGTTGACAGCAGAAGATTTATATGATTTAAATATTATAGATAAAATAATTAAAGAACCTCAAGGCGAAGAAGATGAGAGTTTTAATAAAACAGCAAATAGCTTAAAAAAAGAGATAAAAAAGTCAATTACTGAAATGAAAAAATTAAGTAGTGAAGAAATTGTCCAAAATAGATATGAAAAATTTAGAAATATGGGAGAGTTAAGGAGGAATGAAGATGTTATTAAAAAATAAAAAAATATTAATAATGGGAATTAGAAATAAATGGAGCATTGCATTTGGAATTGCAAAATCAGCATATGAAAATGGAGCAGAGTTAATTTTTACATACATGGGAGAAGAAAATAAATCTAAAATAGAAGAATTAATATCTGAATTTGAAGGTAGTAAAGCTTATGTATTAAATGGAGCATCTGAAGATGAAATGGTAAAAGAAGTTTTTGAAAAAATTAAAGCAGAGAATGGCAAAATAGATGGAATAGTGCATAGCATTGCTCATGCAAATACAGAAGATTTACACAATGACTTTGTATATACAAGTAAAGAAGGATATTCTCATGCAGTTGATGTAAGTGCTTATTCATTTGTACTAACTGCAAGAATAGCAAAAGAAATAGATATGTTAAATGAAAATGCAAAATTACTTACTTTAACATACCACGGTTCTACAAAAGTATTAGAAGGATATAATGTAATGGGAGTTGCAAAAGCTGCATTAGAGGCGAGTGTAAGATATTTAGCAGATAATTTAGGAAAAGATGGAATAAATGTAAATGCAATTTCAGCTGGACCAATAAAAACATTATCAGCAAAGGGAATTAAAGATTTTTCTTCTATTTTAACAGTTGTAGAAGAAAAAGCACCATTACACAAAAATGTAACAACAACACAAGTAGGAAATGTGGCAGCATTTTTACTAAGCAATATGTCTGACTGCATAACTGGTCAAGTAATATATGCAGATAATGGATATAACATAATGGGAGTTTAAGGAGGTGAATAAGTAATGAGTAATGAAGAAATTTTGGAAAAATTAAAATCTATAGTAGTTGATCAATTAGGAGTAAGTGAAGAAAATGTAACAGAAGAAGCAACATTTGTTGATGATTTAGCAGCAGACTCTTTAGATATTGTAGAGTTAATAATGAGAATTGAAGAAGACTTTGAAATGGAAATCCCAGATGAAGATGCTGAAAAAATAGTTACAGTAGGAGATGTAGTTAATTACATAAAAGAAAATAAATAAATGTAACAATAAATTTGTTGAAAATGATGTAGGGGTCGCACTCTTGGGCGACCCGAAAAGAATAATTTATGATAATAATAATTAAAAATAGGAGAAAAGAATGGAACCAATTGAAAAAATTCAAGAAAAAGCAAAATATTGTTTAAATTGCAAACATAAACCATGCCAAAAGGCGTGCCCTATGCAAACTAGTATACCTTCTTTTATTGAAAAAATAAAAGAAGATAATATAGAAGAAGCATACAAAATTTTAATGGATAATAATATTTTTAGTCCAATATGTAGTGCTATTTGTCCGCAAGAAGACCAATGTGAAGGAAGCTGTACAAGAGGAATAAGAAGTAATCCAGTTGATATTGGCAAATTAGAGCATTGGGTTAATGAGTATGCCAAAAATAATTCAATTGAATATCATGTTAAACAAAAAGAAAATAACAAACATTTGGTAGCAGTAATTGGTTCTGGACCTGCTTCTTTATCATGTGCATTTGAACTTGCAAAAGAAGGAACAAATGTAACAATATTTGAAAAAGAAAATGAATTAGGTGGTATTTTAAGATATGGTATACCACCATATAGATTAAATAAAAAAGACTTAGAGA
>JBJFFF010000022.1:0-3728 GCA_051891455.1 Clostridia bacterium
ATTGTTGGAATAAAGCAAATGTAAAAACTATAGCAGGTGTAACTGTAGCCGGAATTTGTGTAGGCTCTGGAATGACGATAAAAAATTGTTATAATGAAGGTAATATTATAAATGAAGCAAATACTTCAGGACAAGTAGGAGGAATAGTTGCAGGTTGTGGAGGAGACAATATTGAAAATTGCTATAATACAGGAGATATAACAGGACTTAATGGTGCTTGGTATGTGGGAGGAATTGCTTCGGGACATGGAAATAATAAAACAACTATAAAGAATTGTTATAATACGGGAAAGATTATTGGAGGAGGACAGGCTGCAGGAGGAATATTAGGCTATAATTGTGAAATTATCGAAAATTGCTATAATAAAGGCGATGTATCTCAAGGACGATTTAATGGAGGAATAGTAGGGAAAGTAGCAAATGAAATATATAATTGCTATAACATAGGAAATGTGAGCGGAAGCATAGGTGTAACATCTGATGGAATAACAGAGCTAAGTGAGTCGGAGATAAAAAATAATACATCATTTGTAGAAACATTAAATAATAATATAGGAGAAAACACAGATTGGAAACGTTGGAAAATAGGAGAAGACGGCTACCCAACTTTTGAATAAAACTTAAAAACCGATTAGGAAAACCTAGTCGGTTTTTGGCACTCTAAATTACCTTCTAGAATATACTATTACTATGATAAGTTTATATACAAAAGGAGGAAAAATTTTGAAAGAAATACTAAAAATAGAAAATATTTCTAAAACATATCAAGCAAAAAATGGGGAAATAGAAGCTTTAAAAAATGTAAACTTAACAGTATATGAAGGAGAATTATTAAGTATAATTGGGCCTAGTGGATGTGGAAAATCTACATTGCTTTCAATAATTGCTGGATTAGAGCCTAAAACATCTGGAAAGCTCTACATAGATGGAGAAGAAACAACAGGTATATCGCCTAAAATAGGTTATATGCTACAAAAGGATAGTTTACTAGAATGGAGAAGCATATACAGAAATGTTATGTTTGGACTAGAAATAAGGCACCAAAAAACAGAAGAAAATAAAGCCTATGTAGAAGAACTATTAAAAAAATATAATTTATATGAGTTCAAAGATAAATATCCATCTCAATTATCAGGAGGAATGCGCCAAAGGGTTGCTTTAATTAGAACTCTTGCAATAAAGCCAAAAATATTATTGCTAGACGAAGCCTTCTCTGCATTAGATTATCAAACAAGACTAATGGTTACGAAGGATATTTATAAAATACTAAAAAACGAGAAAATTACTGCGGTAATGGTAACACATGATATATCAGAAAGTATAAGTATGTCTGACAGAATAGCAGTACTGTCTAGCAGACCTGCAACTGTAAAATGCATTAAAAATATAGACTTTAACATAGAAAATAGAGATCCTTTGAATGTAAGAGAAACCACTGATTTTAGTAAATACTTTGACAGCATTTGGAAGGAGTTAGATGTGCATGCATAAGAAAAACATTTCAGATGATAGAAAAAAGTACTTAAGAAAAAAACATATAAAAAAATTCAGCATTTTAATTACACAAATAAGTATATTAATAGCTTTTATAGCAATTTGGGAAATAGCAGCAAAAAAAGGTTTTATAGATAGCTTTATTATGAGCCAACCAAGCAAAATTTTAAAAACTTTTATAAACTTATCTTCTAATGATTTGTTAATGCACATACGAGTAACTTGCAGTGAAACTCTAATAGGCTTTTTACTAGGAACTGGAATAGGAATTGCAATTGCAATATTACTTTGGTGGTCAGACTTCTTTAGTAAAGTTTCTGAACCATATTTAGTAGTATTAAACAGTTTGCCAAAAGTTGCATTAGGACCTGTAATAATAATATGGGTAGGTGCAGGAACTCCCGCAATAATAACAATGGCAATAGCAATATCGCTAGTTGTAACAATCCTAGATATTTTAAATGGATTTCTAGAAACAGACAAAGAAAAAATAAAAATGGCGAGAACTTTTAACTGTACAAAATTACAGTTATTGACAAAAATAATAATTCCAGCCAATGTTTCTAATTTTATAAATTCATTAAAAATAAACATTGGGCTATCAATGGTAGGTGTTATAACCGGGGAATTCTTAGTTTCAAAAGCAGGACTTCGGATACTTAATAAACTATGGAAGTCAAGTATTTAAGCTAGACTTAGTAATGACAGGAATAGTAATACTTGGAGTTGTAGCAGCACTAATGTATGGGGCAATTACATTATTAGAAAAAATATTATTAAAAACACGTTTTGGAGGTTAAACTTTGAAAAAGACAATCATAACAGCTATTATTATAGTGTTAATTATAATAGGAGCAATTGTAATTGTAAATATTACAAATAACTCAAAAGAAAAAGTTGGAACAGAACAAGGACCTATCTTAGTTAAGGTAAATGAAGTAACTCGTTCTGTATTTTATTCACCACAATATGCAGCCATAGCTTTAGGATATTTTGCAGATTATGGAATAGAAGTAGAACTTACAACAGGGCAAGGGGCAGATAATGTTATGACAGCAGTGCTTTCTGGTCAAAGTGATATAGGATTTGCTGGTCCAGAAGCGGCTATTTATGTATATAATGAAGGAAAAGAAGATTACCCACAAGTATTTGCACAGCTTACAAAAAGAGATGGTTCATTCCTAGTAGCAAGAGAAAAAACAGACAATTTCTCTTGGGAAGATTTAAAAGGCAAAACAGTAATACCAGGAAGAAAAGGCGGAGTGCCTCGTATGACATTAGAATATGTACTAAAACAAAATGGCATAGATATAAGCAAAGACCTAGTGTTAGATGATAGTATAAGCTTCGATTTAATGGCAGGTTCATTCGCAGGAGGAAATGCAGACTATGTAACACTATTTGAGCCAACAGCATCATTAACAGAAAGTAATGGAATTGGGTATATAGTAGCATCAGTTGGAAAAGAAGCTGGTGAAATTCCATACACAGCATATTTTGCATTACAAAGTTATATAACTAAGAATGAAGAGTTAATTCAAAACTTTACAAATGCAATATATAAAGGACAACAATGGGTAAAAGAGCATTCAGCAGAAGAAATTGCAGAGCAGATTGTTGGATTTTTCCCAGATACAGATGTAGAAACACTTGCAACTTCAATACAAAAATATAAAGATATAGATGCATGGAATGAAACACCAGTATTAACCAAAGAAGCATTTGAAAAATTACAAGACGTAATTGAAGAAGCAGGAGAGTTAGACAAAAGAGCAGATTACGACAAAGTAGTAAACAACAAATATGCAGAAGAAGCAATAAAATAACAATATTATGTTGACAAAAGCAGGAAAATTTTGCTATAATTAATTATGTTATGGCGAGAGTCGTAACTTATAAAATCTACGAAAAGGAGTAAAGGCTATGAAGCGAACGTGTAACATCAATTTCGAAAAAATGAGTTATGTTATGAAGTTCTGATGCGCCGGCCGCCGCGGCGGTCCAACGCCGCGCTAACAAGGAGGCAATGAATGAATCGGCTCTATACAACTGGATTCAAGTAGATTGCTCCCGCTCCCTAACAAGGGGGCGGGAGTTTTTTTATAAAAAAATCTTGACAAAAGCTAAAGAATCCCATTGTTAATTTGAATGCCTTGTAAAGGTGAAAAATGTCGATGGAAAAAAGTAGACAATACAGTAAAAATATGGTATAACAAAACTGGTAAGAAAATCTT
>JBJFFF010000023.1:0-3648 GCA_051891455.1 Clostridia bacterium
AAGTTTTTTTAAAATTAAGTATTATAATTTTGTCAGGTGATTTTTTGACCATATACATAGATTTAATATTTTTAGAAAACATATTCATGAACAGCATAATAATATACGCAACAGCAATAATACTAAAAAAAGAAATAAAAATATTAAGAATACTATTAGGCAGCGTAATTGGAGCAATATATGCATGCATATACTACATATCAAACATGGAAATATATTCCAACATAATCTTAAAAATAATATTATCATTAGCAATAGTATACATATCATTTGGTAGCAAAGGGATAAAAGAATTTTTCAGGGAATTATTAATATTTTATTTAACATCATTCACATTTGGAGGAGTAACATTTGCTTTGCTATATTTTATAAGCCCAGGAAATATTTTATTTGAAAACGGCTCACTTGTTGGAATTTATCCATTGAAAATGATTTTAATTGGTGGGTTAATTGGATTTTTTATAATCATAATATCTTTTAAAAGCATAAAAAATAGGCTATCAAAAAAAGATATGCTATGTAACATAAGTATTGTTTTTGAAAAAGGAAAAGTAGATATAAATGCAATAATAGACACAGGAAATTTTTTAAAAGAACCTATAACAGGAAAACCTGTTATTATTGTGGAAAAAGATGTTTTGAAAAATGTTATTCCTGCAGATATACTAGAAAATTCACAAGATATAATAAATGGGAAAAAAATAGAAGATAAATATATGTCAAAAATCAGACTAATACCATTTTCAGCATTAGGAACAGAAAATGGTTTACTTTTAGGAATAAAACCGGACAATTTCTATATTAATTATCAAGGAAAAATATCAGAAAATAAAGATGTAATAGTTGGAATTTATAATAAACAACTAAGCAGAAACAATAAGTATAATGCATTAGTAGGCCTAGATATTATAAACAAGTAGGGGCGGGCCCCAAAGTCCGCCCTAAAAAATGGAGGTTATTATATATGAATATTTTAGAAATTTTAAAAAATAAATTATTAGATTTAGGATTTGGAAATAAAGAAGATGATATTTTTTATATTGCAGGAAGTCAAAATCTCCCAGAGCCTTTATCTCCAGAAGAAGAGGAAAAGGCTTTAGAACAATTATCTAAAAATGATATAAACGGAAGACAAACCTTAGTAGAACACAATTTAAGGTTAGTAGTTTATATTGCAAAAAAATTTGAAAACACAGGAATTGGAATAGAGGACTTAGTATCTATTGGAACAATAGGGCTAATGAAAGCAATAAATACATTTAATACAGACAAAAACATAAAACTTGCAACATATGCATCAAGATGCATAGAAAACGAGATTTTAATGTATCTAAGGAGAAGTAGCAAAATAAAAGGAGAAGTATCAATAGATGAGCCACTAAACCAAGATGGAGATGGAAATGAATTATTGCTATCAGACATATTAGGAACAGAAGCGGATATAACCTCAAGAAGAATAGAAGAAGAAGTAGACAAAAGCCTACTAAAATCTGCAATAGAAAAGCTAAACAAAAGAGAAAAATACATAATGGAATTAAGATTTGGATTTAATGGAGAAAAAGAAAAAACACAAAAAGAAGTAGCAGACATGCTACGGAATATCACAAAGTTACATATCAAGGCTAGAGAAAAAAATAATGAGCAAAATGAAAAAAGACATAATGAGCAAAACAGGGTAAAAAAGGTCAAAAAAATTGGGGATGCATTCCCCAATTTTTTTGACTAAACCTCCATTATAATAGGTAATATCATAGGGTCTCTTTTTGTTTTCTTGTAAATGTAGTCGTGAAGACATTCTCTTAAAATAGCTTTTATTGAAGCCCAATCAGAAATTCCTTTTTCTTCGCATTTTTGCAATTCTTTTCTTAAAAGCCTTTTGATATCTTCAATTAAATTCTCAGACTCTCTTACATAAACAAATCCTCTTGTAATTACATCTGGACCAGCAAGAACAATTCCATTTGCGTCCATAGTTAAAACAACAATTATAAGTCCATCTTGAGAAAGTTTTTGTCTATCTTTTAGAACTATATTTCCAACATCTCCAACACCTAAGCCGTCTACCAAAATCTTACCAGAAGTAACAGTAGATGTAAATTTTGCTTCATATTCATTAAGCTCTAAAACTCTACCATTGTTTGTTATAAAGATATTTTCAGGTGATATTCCCATTTCTTTGGCTGTTTCTGCATGTGCAATTAATTGCCTATATTCACCATGAACTGGAATAAAATATTTTGGTCTTATTAGTGATATCATTAATTTTTGCTCCTCTTGGCAAGCATGTCCAGAAACATGAACATCTTGAAGAGCACTATAAACAACTTCTGCACCAATACTCATTAAATCGTCAACAACTTTAGAAACATATTTTTCATTACCAGGTATTGGATTAGCAGAAATTATTATTAAATCATTTGGAGTAATTTCTACTTTTTTATGGTCGCCATTTGCCATTCTAGTTAAAGCAGACATTGTTTCACCTTGGCTACCTGTTGTAATAATAACCAATCTATCGTCTGGATAAGATTTAATTTCATCTATATCTATAAAAACATTATCTGGAGCTGTTATATATCCAAATTTTTTAGCAGTTTCTATAGTATTTACCATACTTCTTCCACAAATAGCAATTTTCCTTTTATTAGCAACTGCAGAATTAACAATTTGTTGAACCCTATGCACATTTGAAGAGAAGGTTGCAACAACAATTCTCTTTGTGCAGTTTAAAAATAATTTATCAAAAATTTCACCAACAGTGCTTTCAGACATTGTATAGCCTTTTCTTTCAGCATTAGTGCTATCAGACATAAGGGCTAAAACACCTTTATTTCCAATTGCTGCAAGTCTACCAAAATCAACTATTTCTCCATCAATAGGAGTATAGTCTATTTTGAAGTCGCCTGTATGGACTACTGTTCCAACAGGAGTGTGAATTGCAAGAGCACAGGCATCTGGTATACTGTGAGTTATTCTTATAAATTCAACTTTCATAGAACCAAGAGATATTGTTTGCCCTGGGTTTACCACTTTAATTTTAGTGCTTCTTAATAATTTATGTTCTTCTAATTTATGTTCAATTAGACCGGCGGTAAATTTTGTAGTATAAATTGGTACATTAATTTGTTTTAAAAGATAAGGAATACCTCCAATATGGTCTTCATGACCATGAGTAATAACTAATCCTCTAATTTTTTCTTTATTTTTCTCTAGGTAAGTTATATCTGGTATTACAAGGTCTACACCTAACATATCGTCTTCTGGGAACCCTAAACCACAGTCTACAATTATAATATCATTTTTGTATTCAAATACTGTTATGTTTTTTCCTATTTCTAATATACCACCTAAAGGTATTATTTTTAATTTTTCTTTTTTAAATATTGTTTCATCAGTTTTCTTTTTTGTTGATCTTTTCCTTTTTACATAATCTTTTTTAGGTTTGTCTTTTTTTATAACCGTTTTTTCATCTGTCAAATTTTCTTCCATTTTCTAATCTCCTTTATTTACTCTTTTGTATATTAATAAAAATTTAAATACACCAAAAATCCGCCACATCTCGTCGGGGTTTATATATTTTAATTCGCTCCTTGCTTCCCACCGGCGCTGTAACAAGGCTTGCGCCTTTAACAGCCCACGGCGGTCCCC
>JBJFFF010000024.1:0-3635 GCA_051891455.1 Clostridia bacterium
AAAACGCATGAAGATATGCAACAGATATTTAAAAAACTGAATGAAGAACTAACAAGAGGAATTTCAGATGAAGAATTAGAGATGTTATTTAATATTATAGAAAAATTACGTAGTAATATACAAGAATAAAGCATTTATCAAAAGATAAATGCTAAAAAATACAATATAAAGTAAGGTAGCTAACTAAAAAAGAAAGGAGAAAATTATGATAAAAAAATTAATGAAATAAATAAGAGAATACAAAAGAGAAACAATATTAACACCTATTTGTGTATCTATAGAAGTACTAATGGAAGTAGTTATACCATTACTAATGGCTGATTTAATAGACAAAGGTGTTTATGATGGAGATATGAATATAATTTATAAAATAGGAGTGGAATTAATAATTTGTGCTATAGTATCCTTGGTGTTTGGTATTCTATCAGGAAAATATGCAGCTAAAGCTTCAGCAGGGTTTGCAAAAAATTTAAGAGAGGACTTATATTTTAAAGTACAAGATTACTCGTTTTCAAATATAGACAAATTTTCTACAAGTAGCCTAATAACGAGGCTCACAACAGATGTAAGCAATGTACAAAATGCATTCCAAATTATAATAAGATTAGCGTTAAGAGCACCAATTATGATAGCAGCATCACTAATTTTTACAATATCAATCAGTGCTAAGCTATCTTTAATTTTCCTAATTTTAGTCCCATTATTAGGAATAGGATTGTATTTTATTTCTACAAAAGCATATCCAATAATAAAAAATGTGTATAAAACTTATGACACCTTAAACAATGTAGTGGAAGAAAATGTTTCTGGGATAAGAGTTGTAAAATCATTTGTTTTAGAGGAAAAAGAAGAAAAGAAATTTAAAAAAGTATCAAATAAGATTTTTGAAGGTTTTAGTAAAGGAGAAAAAATAATAGCACTAAACAGTCCACTAATGCAATTTAGTATTTATATATGCATTTTAGGAATCTCTTGGTTTGGGGCAAAAATGATAGTAAATACAGGAATGGTAGAATTAACTACAGGAGAACTGATGACAATGTTTACATATAGTATACAAATATTATCAAGTCTAATGATTTTATCAATAATGCTAGTTATGATAGTAACAGCAAAGGCATCAGCAGAAAGAATTGTAGAAGTTTTAGAAGAAATACCTGATATAAAAAATATAGCAACTCCAATAAAAGAAGTAAAAGATGGTAGTATAGAATTTAAGGATGTGGGATTCAGTTATATAAAAGATAAAAATAAGGAATGTTTAAAGAATATTAACTTAAAAATAAATTCGGGAGAGACTATAGGAATTATTGGAGGAACAGGAAGTGGAAAATCAAGTTTAGTAAATTTGATTCTGCGACTATATGATGTAACTACAGGTGAATTAATTGTTGGAGGAGAAAATGTAAATAAATATGATATAGAATCACTGAGAAATGAAGTTGCAGTTGTGCTCCAAAAAAACGTGCTATTTTCAGGAACAATAAATGATAATATCAGGTGGGGAAAAGAAAATGCTACAGATGAAGAGGTAAGAAAAGTTTGTAAATTAGCTCAAGCAGATGAATTTATAAATAGTTTTCCAAATGGATATGATACTTATATAGAAGAGGGAGGAACTAATGTATCAGGAGGACAAAAACAAAGGCTATGTATTGCAAGAGCATTATTAAAACATCCTAAAATTTTAATATTAGATGATTCCACATCAGCAGTAGATACAAAAACAGATAGTTTAATAAGAAAAGCATTTAGAGAAGAGATTCCAAACACGACTAAAATTATTATTGCACAAAGAATTTCATCAGTAGAGGATTGCGATAAAATACTTGTTATGGAAAATGGAAAGATAGATGCGATTGGAACACATGAAGAATTATTAAAAAATAATAATATTTATAGAGAAATTTATGATTCTCAAATGAAAGGAAGTGATACAAATGAATAAACAAAAAATAAGGAAAGGAACTATAAAAAGATTATTAGGTTATATAAAAAGAAATTATAAAAAAGAATTTACAATAGTATTTATTTGTATCGTAATTAATAGCATAGCAAGTGTTGCAAGTTCGCTATTTTTACAAACATTAATAGATGATTATATAACACCATTGTTAGGAATAGAAAATCCAATATTTACTGGACTTTTGAAAATGTTAGGAATTATGGCAATAATATATTTATTAGGAACTATAACAGGATATTTATATAATAGACTAATGGCAGTTGTCGCACAGGGGGTGTTAAGAGATATTAGAAATGAAATGTTTGCAAAAATGGAACAATTACCAATTAAATATTTTGATACACATACCCACGGAGAGATTATGAGCTATTATACAAATGATACTGATACATTAAGACAAATGCTTTCGCAATCATTACCACAGTTAATATCTTCAGCATTTAGCATTATAGCAATTTTTTGTGGAATGATTTATTTAAACCCTGTTTTGGCAATACTTGTACTTGCATTTACAATACTAATAATATTGATTACTAAAAAAATAGGGAATAAAAGTTCAAAACATTTTGTTAATCAACAAGAATCTTTAGGAAAAGTTAATGGATATATAGAAGAAATGCTAAATGGACAAAAAGTAATAAAAGTATTTACTCATGAAGAAAAAGCAAAAGAGGAATTTAAAAAATTAAATAATAAATTAAATGGAGATATGTATAAAGCAAATAAATACTCTAATATAATGATGCCAATATCAAATAGTTTAGGAAATTTGCAGTATGTACTAATTGCTATAATAGGAACAATATGTGCTTTAAATGGAAGTCTAGTTCTTTCGCTTGGAACAATAATATCTTTTTTACAACTGACTAAAAACTTTGCACAACCAATAAATCAAATCATGAATCAAATGAGTTTCATTATAGTAGCACTAGCTGGGGCAGGAAGAATATTTGAGATGATGGATGAAGAGGCAGAAGTTGATGAAGGATATGTAACATTAGTAAATGTAAAAAAGGAAAATGGAAAATTGATTGAAACAAATAAAAATACGGGAATATGGGCTTGGAAACATCCGCATCATGATGGAAGAATAGAATATGTAGAATTAAAAGGTTATATTGAATTAGAAAATGTAGATTTCGGATATGAAGAGGGAAAAATAGTTCTTCATGATATTTGTGTTTATGCAAAACCTGGGCAAAAAATAGCATTTGTTGGAGCAACAGGTGCAGGAAAAACAACAATTACAAATTTAATTAATAGATTTTATGACATTGAAGATGGAAAAATTAGATATGATGGAATTAATATTAATAAAATAAAAAAATCTGCTCTAAGGAAATCATTAGGGATGGTTTTACAGGATACCAACCTTTTTACAGGTACTAT
Source organism: Clostridia bacterium (assembly GCA_051891455.1). Lineage (GTDB taxonomy): Bacteria > Bacillota > Clostridia > TANB77 > CAG-508 > UMGS1933. Next base: position 3,356 of record JBJFFF010000024.1, read on the forward strand.
AAAAGAAAACATTAAATATGGAAATGAAGAAGCAACTGATGAAGAAGTCATCAATGCAGCAAAACTTGCAAATGCAAATAACTTTATAGAAAGATTACCACAGGGGTATGATACAATGCTTACAGGAAATGGAGCAAATTTATCTCAAGGGCAGAGACAATTACTATCAATTGCAAGAGTAGCTATTAATAATCCACCAGTTATGATATTAGATGAAGCAACTTCAAGTATTGATACACGAACAGAAAAAATCATCCAAGAGGGGATGGATAAATTAATG
>JBJFFF010000025.1:0-3606 GCA_051891455.1 Clostridia bacterium
ATTCTTTTTTGTATTTATATATTTTTCCCCTTGAAAAAGTTCGGGATTTTTTATTAAAAATAATTTATTCATGTTTTTAGTATTAGAAAATTGAGGAAGAATATTCAATTTTTTCAATTAAATATTGATTACAGAACTAATGTTTGATACAATACTACAAAACAATCGTTACATTATATAAAAAAAGAGGTTAAAATATGGCAGAATTAAGTGTTTTAAATCAAAAGATATCTTATATAAAAATTGACGATGAAGACTATATATCTATTACTGATATGCTAAAATCCAAAGATGGTGATTTTTTTGTTTCAGATTGGTTAAGAAATAGAAATACCATTGAATTTTTAGGGATTTGGGAAGAAATTCATAATCCTAATTTTAATTATGGCGAATTCGCCACAATTAAAAGTCAAGCAGGTTTAAATAGTTACAAAATTAGTGTAAAAGAATGGACTGAAAAAACAAATGCAATTGGAATAATTTCAAAAGCTGGTAGATATGGTGGAACTTATGCTCATAAAGATATCGCTTTTGAATTTGGAATGTGGATTAGTCCCAAATTCAAATTGTTATTGATAAAAGAATTCGAAAGATTAAAAGCAGAAGAACAAAAACAAATAGGATGGAATGCAAAAAGAGAACTTTCAAAAATAAATTATAGAATACATACTGATGCAATAAAAAAGAATTTAATTCCTAAAGAATTAAGTAAAAATCAAATAAATTTTGTTTATGCTGAAGAAGCTGATGTATTAAATATGGCTTTATTTGGTATGACAGCAAAAGAATGGCGTACTAAAAATCCTAATTTAGATGGAAATATAAGAGATTATGCAACAATGAATGAATTAATATGTTTAGCAAATTTAGAAAATTTAAATTCTGTTTTTATAAAAGAAGGTTTAGAACAATCTGAAAGACTTGAAAAATTAAATAAGATTGCTATATCTCAAATGCAAATTTTGAATGATACAGATATAAAATATTTAAAATAAATAATGAACAAAGGGACGGACTTTTTGTTCATTAACAACGCACATTTGGAGCGGGTAGCGAGAATCGAACTCGCGCGACCAGGTCGGAAGCATGGCATTCTACCACTAAATTATACCCGCATTCTACATAAATATATTTTAATATAAATTGAGGTAAAAGTAAAGTGAAGGAAAAAATTTTTGTGGGAATCGGCGAGCCGCGTCCTTTTCGATTCCTACTATCTTAAATCCAAAAAAAAACTATATACTTTCGTATATAGTTTTTTTTGGAGCAGGTAGTGGGAATCGAACCCACGTAGCCAGCTTGGAAGGCTGGGGTTCTACCATTGAACTACACCTGCATCTCCTTGCTACGTTTATAAATTATAAACTATGAAATTTATTTTGTCAACACTTTTTTAAAAAAAATTTTCAAAAATTTTTTCTTTTATTATTTACAAATTTTGTGTTCTAATATAAAATAAACATGGTGGAAAATATGTATGAGGTAATTTCAAAAAGTGAAGAAGAAACAAAAAAAATTGCATATGAATTAGCATCAAAATTAACTAAAGGAGATGTGGTTGTTCTTTCACGGAGATTTAGGCGCAGGAAAGACTAAATTTACGGAAGGTTTTCTATCTTTTTGGAATTTACAAGATGAAATATCAAGTCCAACCTTTACAATAGTAAATGAATATTCAAATAATGATATTAATATCTACCACTTTGATGTATATAGATTAGCAGACTTAGATGAATTTTATGCAATTGGCGGACAAGAATATTTTGAAAAAGGAATATGCATAATAGAATGGGGAGAATTAATTTTAGATGCTCTACCAGAAAAGTATATAAAAGTTGAAATAATAAAAGATGAAAATGAAGAAAACATAAGACATATTAAAATAAATAATAATATAAATTTGTAAAAAAGTAGCCCAACGCAGGGGTTTCATTTTTCTTTCTTTAGGAGAATCTGAGTAGGGATTACTTAGGGGAGCCTAAAGAAAGAAAAATCAAACCCCGACGAGATTGGGCGGATTAAAAAGAACAAAAGGAGCAAACATGTTAATATTAGCAATATCCACATCTAGTAAAATATGCTCAGTAGCATTACTAGAAGATGATAAACCAATAAAAGAATTAAATATAGATAATCTAAGAACTCATTCAGAAAATTTAGTGCCATTAATAGATGAACTATTTAAGACCACAAACAAAAATGTTTCTGAATTAGACCTAATTGCATGTGATGTAGGACCACGGTTCTTTTACAGGAATACGTATTGGAATTGCCACAGCAAAGGCAATTGCAGAAGTAACCCAAATACCAGTAATATCGTGCACTTCTTTAGAGGCTTTAAGTTACAATACAAATTTAAACACAATATGCTCTTTGATAGATGCTAGAAATAACCAAGTATATTGTGGAGTTTTTGATGGTAATCATCAATTAATTAAAAACTATATAGCAGAAGATATTAATGTGATAATCGAAAATCTACCAAATGATAATATGACTTTTGTTGGAGATGGAGCAGTGCTACATGAAAACTTGCTAAATGGTAATTTTATAAGCGATAATAACATACATGCAGCAAATGTTGGAATTTGTGGCTATAATAAATATAAAAAAGGAATTTCAGAAACAGCTGATACAATAGTACCGATGTATTTAAGAAAATCCCAAGCTGAAAGGATGAAGGAGTTAAGATGAAAAACTTAGTAATTGATAAAATGACTCTTTCAGATTTAAATGAAATTTCTAATAATCTTACAAGTGATTTTGATGAGTTTTGGAATAGTAGTATTCTAGAATCAGAGCTAAAAAACCCATTTTCACAATATATAATTGCAAAATTAAATAAGGAGATTGTAGGATTTGCAGGAGTTATAGATACAGTAGACCAATTAGAAATTACAAATATTGTTGTAAAAAAAGATTATAGAAAAAATGGAATAGGAAATGAACTTCTTACAAAACTTATAACACTTGCTAAAGAAAATGGCAAAGATAAAATTACTCTAGAAGTAAATAATACTAACTTAGCAGCAATAAAACTTTATGAAAAAAATGGTTTTAAAAATGTAGGCTTTAGGAAAAAATATTATAATAATACATATGACGCTAATATTATGACTTTAAAATTAAAATAATTTAGGGGGAAAAACGAATGAAAAAAAATGAATTAAATTATAAACAACTAAAAAACATATGTAATCCAGATGTTTTTAATTTTGAAACAACAGCAGATATAGATGATGACGACTTAGTATATGGACAAGAAAGAGGAATAAAAGCTTTAGAATTTGGACTTAATATTAATTCTAAAGGATATAATTTATACTTAGAAGGTCCTTCTGGTGTAGGAAAAACAATGTATACTAAAAAATATGTAACAGAACTTGCATCAAAACAAAAAACACCAGATGACTGGTGCTATATATATAATTTTAATGATCCAAATGAACCAATAGCAGTATCACTTCCAGCAGGAATGGGAAAAGAATTTAAAGAAGCTATGGATTCTTTTATTACAGACATTAGAAAATATATCCACAAAACATTTAGTAATGAAGATTTTGAAAAAGAAAAAAATCTTATAAGACAAGGATTTGAAGATAAAAA
>JBJFFF010000026.1:0-3562 GCA_051891455.1 Clostridia bacterium
GAATTGTTTCAAAGAGAAAAATATCTAAAAACAAAAAAAGGCTATTTTGAAGGCTGGTATTTTAAAAACACTAACACTAAAAATGGCGTTTCTTTTATTCCTGGAATAAATACAGATAACTCATGCGGGAAATCATTTATACAAGTTATTACAAATGATTCATCCTATTTTGTAAATTATAGTATTGATGATTTTAAATTTAGTTCTACACCTTTTTATATTAAAATTGGTAATAACTTTTTTTCTAAAAATGGTATTCATATAGATATTAAAGACAAAGCTCAAAATCTTATAGTTTCTGGAGATATTAAATATTCTAATAGTCAAAACATTGGCACTAATTTTTTAAATCCTAATATAATGGGACCTTTTTCATATATTCCATTTATGGAGTGTAACCATGCTATACTTAGTATGAAAACTAAAGCAGATGGCGAAATTAGTATTAACAATAATAAAATAAGATTTGATAATGATATTGGTTATATAGAAAAAGACTGGGGATGTTCTTTTCCCAAGTCTTATATTTGGTGCCAGGGGAATGATTTTAAAAGCTCAAATGCTTCCTTTATGCTCTCAATTGCAGATATTCCTTTTAATTTTTTTCATTTTAAAGGTATTATTTGTGATTTAATAATAGATAATAAGGAATTTAAGTTTACCACATATAATAACACTAAATTAATAAAGTATTATGTAGATGATAGTTCTTTAAATATAACTTTAGAAAAAGGGCATTATTCTTTAAATGTAAAATCAAAATATAATGAGGGTCTTAAACTTTTCGCTCCTGTTAAAGGTAAAATGGAGAAGGACATTTTTGAAAGTATTTCTACTTCAATTAATGTAAACTTATCCAAAGATAATATTGTTATTTTTTCTGACACTAGTAAAAATTGTGGATTAGAAATTGTTCACAAGTAGTTTTTCCCTTATTAACATTGCGCAAAACGATTGCCAAAAAGAACCATCCCTATTGGCATTGTAGCTTTACATAAATTGACTTTTAAAGTAAATCATAGTATAATAGTATTATGAACATGTATTTCTATGCGTGTTCCGAATAAAAATTTAGGAGGAATTATCATGGCAAACATCATGACAAGGAGCTTTCATTACAAGGCTTCTCGGGACATCATCGCCGTACTCATTCGCTCATTCTTCACTCTTATAGGCTTTTTCGTACTAAAATCTCTGTTTGGATTACTCTTCGACAATATGTATGTGCTCCGGTTGTTAAACTTTGTTTTATATCTATACATTGTTGTAGAAATTTTGTTTATCATTCATGATATTTACAACATATTTTGCAGTACATTTTCTCTTCTGACAATAAGTCGAGACGAAATAACTTACATTCGTGGATGGCTTAATAAAAAAACAACAACCATACCGTCAAATAAGATTCGCACTTGTTCAAAGAGAAGCAGTATACTGCAAAGAGCATGCGGAACAATGAACATTTCAATTACAACAGCTGGTGACCATTCAGAAATTATTTTTTACGACATTGAAAACGGAGATATTGCATATGAGCTGATTTGTAAACTGGCAAAATGCAATGAATGACGCGCATAGCGAAAAAACACCTGTTTAACGACATGGTGTTTTTTCGTCATTCATGTCGTCAGCTGGTGCGAGATTTTTGGCAATCATTTTACGCAATCTAAAAAAATTTATAAAAAAGAAAAATTCTGTGCAAATGAAAGAATAATATGGTATAATTAACAAGGTTTATATCATATTATTTTTTTAAGGAGAAAAATTATGTCATATTTGAAAAAAATATTTAATAAAACTTCTGAAACTTTTAGGAAACTAATTAAAAAATTTCCAGTTACTTTAGCTGTAATTGTATTTGCTACAATATTTATGGCAATAGATATTGAGCAAGATATACAAATATTTGATAAAGTGATGTTATTTTGCACAGTTTTTGCAGTAGAGGCTTTTTTTACAGAGGTTTATATTGACAAAAGGAAAAATTTTAGAATTATTGGTTATGTAGTATCTGCAGCTATTGCAATTGGTTTTACAGTATTAGGCGATGTTACAAAATATGAAGATAGTATTTCAAGAATTTTAGTAGGATATTTGATTATTTTGTTCATGCATGCAATTTATAAAATAATAAAAGAAAATAGTGTAAGTTTTCAAGAGTATATATTAAAGGTTTTTGCAAATGTATTTAATAGTACAATAACATATTTAGTATTAAATTTAGGCTTAACATTAATTGCAGTAATTTTTGTGGAATTATTATTAGATTCTTGGGGATATATATTACCTAGAATACAAATTTTATTATTAGGTTTGTTCTATATTCCAGCATTAATAAATTCTGTATGGAATGTTAAAGAAAAAGAAGTAAATACATTTTTTAAAGGCTTAGTAAAATTTGTGCTTTTGCCACTAGTTTCAATCGCAATGCTAATTATATATATGTACATAATAAAAATTTTATTTCTAAGACAAATGCCATCAAATGTAATATTTAGAATATTAGCAGGAATATTTGTGGTAGCATTTCCTGTATGGAATATGGCAGAAAATTTTAAAGATGATAATAAATTTATAGAGAAATTAACTAAATTATTACCATATTTCTATATGCCATTTATACTATTAGAAATATACTCATTATATGCAAGAATATCAGAATTTGGAATTACACCAGTTAGATATTTCGGTATAGTATTTATAATTATACAAATTATAACCTTAATATTAACTGTAGTTAAACAAGGAGAAAAGTTATCACACGCATTTATTTATATGGCAGTATTAGCGTTAATAGCTTTTGTTTTGCCTTTAAACTATAGTAAAGTTTCAATATTAAGCCAAAGTGGTATTTTAAAAAGTGAATTTTCTGAAACCTCAACATATGCAAACCTATCAAAAGATAGTAAAGCAAGAGTTGCTGGAGCATATAAATATTTAGTAAGAAATCACGCCACAGAATATATACCAGAATATATTAAGCAATATAAAGAGGAAATATATAATAATTATGATGCTGAGATTTATAATAATTTCCAATATATATACTTTAATGATAATACAACATTAGATATTAGAGAATATTCAACACTTATAGAAATTTATGGATATGGAGGCAGCACAAACGTAGAATTTTATACTAATAATAAAAATAATATAATTCTAACTACCAATATAGGCAACCTTTTAGAAAATGCAATTCATTCAGGAAATGAAGAAGAATATCTAAGAAATAATAGATTAATAAGATTAGATGATACACGAGATATCTATATAAGAAATTTAAGCACATCATACAATGAGGATACATACGAAGTTGATCATATTTCAATAGATGCATATTTATTACATAGATAATTGACAAAAGTGGAAATCTAAGTGATTTCCGCTTTTTTAATATAATCAGTAACATTTTATACTCCTGAAGAATATAATTAATTATCAAGTTAAAAATTCTTCTTATAAGTATTGACTTTTTCTTTGAATTTTGTTATTATTTTAATACTGTGATGTGCGAAAGTAGCTCAGTTGGTAGAGTGCAACCTTGCCAAGGTTGATGTCG
>JBJFFF010000027.1:0-3553 GCA_051891455.1 Clostridia bacterium
AATGGAGATATTGGAATAGGAACAGATGGAAAGCCAGTTAATTTAGATTTATGGACTTATAAGGTAATTAATGGGAATGAAATGCAATTAAGTACTGGTTATGGTTGTGGAGCAACTCCAGGATATCAAAATTCTAATATAGTAGAGGGCAAAATCATAGGAACAGTACCACAATATATAAAAATTAATGGGAATAATGAATTTTATCCGATAACAAGCCTGTATGGGACATTTTATGGTTGTACAAAATTAACCACAGCGCCAGAAATCCCATCAGGTGTGACAAACATGAATAATACATTTCCTGGCTGCACAAGCTTAACAGCAGCGCCAGCAATTCCATCAAGTGTGACAAATATGAGTAGTACATTTTATGGATGCACAAAATTACAAGGAACAATAGAAATAAATGCAAATCCAACAAGTTATACTGATTGTTTTAGTAGTGCTGCAACAGAGGGAACAGGTTTAGTTGTTACTGGCTCGTCAACAATGCTAGATACGCTAATAGGAACTAAATCATCAAATTCAAATATAACTAAAGGAACTTAAATAGTAACAAAAGGGAAATCCTAAAAAGGACTTCCCTTTTATAAGATAGATAAAGAGGGAAAATGAAAAACTTAAAAAATATATTGAAATATATAATTATATATATAATAACAGTAAGCATTTTATTTAGCCTACTAATTCTAAGTTCAAAAATACCAAAAAGTTCGATTCAAAAAAATATAGAAGAATCAGTAACATTTTTTAAAGAAAACGCAGGAGTAGAAGAAAAACTAAAAAGAAGAGAATATACAACTGTGCATTATTATGCAGATTCAATATTATTAAACATAATTTATAGTATAGACTCACAAAAACCAATTGAATCAACAATGTGGGCAAAATATTATAAAGAAGTAAATGCAGATATAAACAATGACTTCATAGAAGTAGTAGAAGAAAACAAAGAACCAAATGAACAATACTTAAGATACTGGCATGGCAGTATGCTTATTTTAAGACCAATATTAACAATACTAAATATAGAACAAATATATCTATTAAATAAAATTGTAATGTATGCTCTGGCAATAGTTTTACTTATTTTAATATTTAGGAAAAGCAAAAAACTAGCAATAATTTTTTTAATATCAATGATAATGATAGCATTTCCAATTGTGCCATATTGTTTAGAATATTCGTGGACATTTTATATAATGCTAATTACTTCAATTATTGCAATACTAATAGAAAACAAAGGAAATAAAAACTTGTATATATTATTTTTTATTTCAGGAATATTAACATGCTTTTTTGATTTCTTAACAACAGAAATAATAACAGTTTTAGTTCCTGCATTATTAGTATTAATAATAAGAAAAGAAGACAATAGATTAACAAATTTTAAAGATGGACTTAAATTTCTTGCTATTTCGTGCACTTTATGGGGAATTAGCTATGTAGCAATGTGGCTAACTAAATGGGTACTTGCATCAATAATATTAAATGTAAATTCAATAGAATATATAAAAGAAAATGCAATGCTAAGAATAAATGGGCTTCAAGGATTAAATTCAAAAAAGGAAATGTATATAGGGGCTTTATATAATAATTGGCATAATTTATACCCAATTAACATTGTAAAAAGTAAAAAAGATTTATTAAAATATGATTTAGCTTTTTTGGGTGCATTAGTACTATTGATAGATTGGAAAAATATAAAGAAAAAATGGTTTGAACTTCTTTTATTATTAGTTGCATTAACACCATATTTAAGATATTTGGTGCTTGCAAACCATTCATATAGGCACTCATTTTTCACATTTAGAGAACAAATTATTTCTTGTATAGCAATAATTACAGCAATACTAGAAATGTTAAATTACAGAATATTATTTAAGAAAATAGAATGGAGGAAAAATTGGAAGAAATAGAATTAACAATATTAATGCCATGCTTAAATGAAGAAAAGACAATTGGAGTATGTATAGAAAAAGCAAAAAAAATTTTAAAAGAGAATAATATAAAAGGTGAAATTCTAATAGCAAATAATGAAAGCACAGACAATTCAGTAAATATTGCAAAAAATATGGGAGCAAGAGTAGTAGATATAAAAGAAAAAGGCTATGGAATAACCCTAATAAATGGATCTAAGCAAGCAAAAGGAAAATATACAATAATGGGAGATTGTGATGATAGTTATAACTTTTTAGAGATAATGCCAATTTTAGAATTATTAAGAAAGGGAAACGATTTAGTAATAGGAAATAGATATAAAGGAAAAATGGAAAAAGGGGCAATGAAATTATCACACAAATTTTTAGGAACACCTTTAATATCAACATTTGGGCGAATTAAATATAAAGTGCCAGTAGGAGACTTTAATTGTGGATTAAGAGGTTATGATACTAATAAAATTAATAACCTTAATTGCTTTTGCAGTGGAATGGAATATGCAACTGAGATGATAATAAAAGCAAAGAAAGCAAACTTGAAAATTTTAGAAGTAGGAATTAATTTCTATAAAGATGGAAGAAAAGCAAAATCACATTTAAATCCAATAAAAGATGGAATAAGGCATTTAAAAATACTACTATTTGGGAGGCATTTTAATTAAATAAAAAATTGAAAAAAGTATACTGAACATTAATAAATTTTTAAAAAATTAGCACTCTCTCCTTGACATTGCTAAAAATAGGTGTATAATATAAATGTAAAAGTAAATAATACTTTTTATAGAAAATATATGTGCTACCAGCAAAATGGTGTCAACACATAAAAAGAAAGGGAGTTGATTTATTATGATGATGATACCAAGAAGGAGAAATGATTTTGATTTATGGGATGAAATGTTTAGAGATCCATTTTTTACAGAGGGAGAAACTAAATTAATGAAAACAGATATTAAAGAAAAGAAAGATAAATATCTAGTTAACATTGATTTACCTGGTTACGAAAAAGAAAATATTAAAATTGAAATTGAAGATGGCTACTTAACAGTTCATGCTACAACAGATTCACAAAAAGAAGAAAAAGAGGAAGGAAAATTTGTACGAAAAGAAAGATATCTTGGTGAATGTTCAAGAAGCTTCTATATAGGAGAAGACATTAAAGAGGAAGACATAAGAGCATCTTTAAAAAACGGAACTTTACAACTAGAAATTCCAAAGAAGGAAGAACAAAAAGCATTACTAGAAAAGAAATATATTCCAATTGATGGAGAATAAAATTTATTATTACAAGTAAGCAAAAGGATAACAAAAAAATAAGCATTTTCAATGCTTATTTTTTTGTAGAAAGAAAGTGTCAAATATCGTAATAATTAATAAAAACACAGAATAATTTCAAACTAATTGCATTTGACATAATATATTAATTGTAGTATATTTATATGTAAGCTTATAAAAGAATTGTTAATGGTATAATTACTATAACAGAACTGAAGGAAAGGACTGTAAAATATGAATGAGACAAAACTTCGGATAATAAGAGACTTTGGAATAGCATTTATAAATATATTGATTTTGTCACTTCTTTTTGGCGCAGGAATTTATTTTACTAAAAC
>JBJFFF010000028.1:0-3545 GCA_051891455.1 Clostridia bacterium
ATAAAAGGAAACCACCAAACACCAGATGGAACAAATACAGAGGAAGCATTAGGAGATTATGAATTAAATGGATATTATTATTATTTAAATGATGAGGCCACCGGTTTAATAAATGATGTAAATGATACAACAACATCAATAACAGAAGTAGAAAAGAACACAATATTTGGCGCTTCAGCTAATTATTTTTACTGGCTGGCTTCGCGCGGTGTTTTTGCTGACTCTGACTTTGCGGGCTTCGGACAAAGCAACGTGTACGATGGCTGTGCCACCTCGAACTTCATGTATTTTAAATCTAGTGGCGATGAGTACGACGACTATCTTAATTTGCGCCCCGTAGTTTCGCTAAGATCTAAACTTCCAGAAGTTAGTGGTACAATTATATTCTCTATTGAAGGTGAAATTTTCGAGGCATTGGAGGGAATGACATGGAGTGAATGGGCTAACTCGAACTTTTGCCCATATGACGGCTTTGATATTACCACAATTAATATGGTATCGCCAGATGATATAATTCGTTCTGGAGAATCTTATACGTGTGGTGGTCCGAGGTGAAAAAAAGTAGCACAAATTTGATAATATTATGTCAAAGTTGTGCTACTTCTGATTTATATATGATTTTAGAAATAGTTAAGAAAAAATTTTCATAGAAATATTTAAAAAAATTTTTCAAAACTTGCATAATTTGTAATATTATAGTATAATAAAAAACGGACATTAAATTAAGACAAAATACATATAATAAGTTGAAGGAGAAAAAAATGAAATATTTAAATGTATTGCAGCAGGCAATAGTATTTATTATAACAGTTTTTTGGATTTATAATATTGGAATTAGTGCATGTGCTTTAATAAAATTTAAAGATAAACCTTTAAAAACAAATAAAAAGCACAAATTTATGGCTATAATACCAGCACATAATGAAGCAGCAGTTATTGCAAATTTAGTAGAAAGCTTAAAAGCGCAAGACTACCCACAAGAATTATTAGACATATATGTTATTGCAGATAATTGTACAGATAATACAGCAGAAATTGCAAGAGATGCAGGAGCAATTGTATATGAAAGATTTGATGCAACGAAAAAAACAAAAGGATATGCAATGCAATGGTTTTTAAAACAAAAAATAGAAGAAAATGCAGACTATGATGCTTTTTGCGTATTTGATGCAGACAATGTTGCAATGCCAGATTTTATAAAAAATATGAATAAAAAACTTTGCCAAGGGGAAGAAGTAGTTCAAGGATATAGAGACATAAAAAATCCTACAGACAATTGGATTTCAGCAGGATATGCATTATTCTACTGGACAATGCATAGATTTTATCACTTGGCAAGATATAATGTAGGACTTTCACCATTATTAAATGGAACAGGATTTATGGTTAAATTTGATGTTATAAAACCAGATGGATGGAATACTCAAACTTTAACTGAAGATATTGAATTCTCATTAATCAATATGTGCCAAGGAAGAAAATTAGGTTGGGCAACAGATGCAGTAGTTTATGATGAACAACCAACAGACTTTAAACAATCTTGGTCGCAAAGAATGAGATGGTCAGTAGGACATATTCAATGTTTTAAAATATATACAAAACAATTGGCTAAAAACACAATAAAAAATAAAAAATTAGTTACATTTGATGGATTGCTTTATTTAATGGGAATGCCATTATTAGTAATAACATTATCATTAATATTATTAAATGTAGCAATATTTACAGGACATGGAATGACAGGTGCAGAATTATTGTGGAATATTGGAAAATATGTAATTGCAACATTTCTATTAACACCAATTACAGCAGCATTTACAATGGTACTAGATAAAAGGAAAATCAAACCAATGCTAAAAGGATTGCTATGTTATCCATTATTCTTAGGCTCATGGATATTAATAAATATAAAAGCATTAATAAAACCAAACACAACATGGGAAAAAATAGAACATGTAAGAAGTGTAAAAGTAAAAGAATTATCATAAAGCAAAAAAAAGTCGAGTAAAAACTCGACTTTTTTTATTTTCAATGATATAATTTGTTCATTAATTATTTAGGTGATGAATATGATAATAGATAAACTCATAGAATCTAGGATAAAAACATATGCATTTGTTGGTCCATCTGGAACAGGCAAAAGTTACAGAGCACAAATGGTGGCAGCAGAGAGAAACATAAAATATATAATAGATGATGGTTTACTTATAAACGATACAAAAGTAGTCGCAGGTGAGTCTGCCAAAAAAGCTCCAACAAAAATAGAAACAATAAGAAAAGCATTATTTACAGATGAAAAAGATGCATTTGAAATAAAAAAAGCATTTATGAAATATAGACCAGATAGTATTTTAATACTTGGGACTTCTGACAATATGGTAGAAAAAATAAGAACAAATCTAGGTTTAAATGAATTTGTTGAAATAATAAATATTTCTGATGTTGCAACAGAAGAAGAAATTGAAGAAGCAAGAAGAACAAGAAGAGTAGAAGGAAAACACGTAATTCCAGTACCAACATTTGAAATAAAAAAAGATTTTTCAGGATACATCTTAGACCCACTTCAAATATTTAAGTCTAAAGGAAAAAACAATAAGCCATATATAGCAGAAAAATCAATTATAAGACCTACATTTAGCTATTTGGGAAATTATACAATATCAGATGCTGTATTTAAACAAATTGTAGAATATTTAAGCGAAAAAGCGGAATTTATTTATAAAATAAGTAGAACAAGAATTGAAACAACAGATGAAGGTTTAAGCGTATATATGGAAGTTATTGTAAACTATGGATATGATATAGTAAAATGCTTAACAGATTTTAAGAAAAAAACTAAACGTGAAATTGAAAACCTAACGGCTATGAACGTAGACTCAATTGAAATAATTGCAAAAGGAATACAATTACCAGAAGAACAATAATATGAATTGTTCATGGACACAAATGTAGGGGCAGGGTTCCACCCCTGCCCGAAAAAAATAAACTGATTATAAGGAGATAAAAAATGTCATTTATTGTAGGAATTGATGGACCAGCCGGAAGTGGCAAAGGAACAGTAACAAAAATAATTGCAAATAAATTAGGACTAACAAACATTGATACAGGAATAACATATAGATGTGTTGCTCTAAAATGCTTAAATAGTCAAATAGAACTAGAAGAAAAAGATAAAATAATTAATGTAGCAAACAATTTAAAATTAACTATAGATAATACAAAAGACGGTGATATAGTATATTTAGAAGGAAAAGATGTAACAAAAGAAATAAGATCAAAAGAAGTAACAAGCATAGTATCTCAAATATCATCAATAAAAGAAGTTCGATTTGCAATGGTAGAATTGCAAAGAAAACTAGCTGAAGGTAAAGATGTAATAATGGAAGGAAGAGATATTTGTACATATGTTTTTCCAAATGCAGATGTAAAAATTTATTTAGAAGCCTCACTAAAAGAAAGAGCAAATAGAAGATATAAAGAAATGCAAGAAAAAGGAATAAATATGAGCTTTGAAGAAGTAAAAAACAACATAGAAATGAGAGACA
>JBJFFF010000029.1:0-3543 GCA_051891455.1 Clostridia bacterium
CAGAAATAGTAAAATACAGTAAAGAAGAAATAGAATTTATAATATTCCATGAATTCTGCCATTTAAAATACAAAACACACTGCCAAAAATTCCAAGAAATGATAAAAAAACATATACCAAATTATAAACAATATGAAGAAAAACTAAAAAATGTAAAATATTAAACTTGCAAGAATTATGTGAAATCAATTGACTTTTTTGAAAAAAAATTATAAAATAATTGTGTTTAAAATATACAAATTTTAACACAATTATTTTTTATGTAATATGCTTAAGTCTTGTTAGGAGGATAGAATATGGGAGAAGTAATAGTTATAACATCCGGAAAAGGTGGCGTAGGAAAAACAACAACAACAGCAAATTTAGGTTCAAGCTTAGCAATGGAAGGCAAAAAGGTTGTATTAGTAGATACAGATATTGGACTTAGAAACCTAGACGTTGTTATGGGACTTGAAAATAGAATAGTGTACGACTTAGTTGATGTTATAGAAGGAAAATGTAAATTAAGACAAGCCTTAATAAAAGATAAACGTTTTGAGGAATTGTTTTTATTACCAGCAGCTCAAACAAGAGATAAAACAGCAATTAATGAAGAACAAATGAAGGAATTAACACAAAAATTAAAAGAAGAATTTGATTATGTTTTAATAGACTGCCCAGCAGGAATAGAACAAGGTTTTAAAAATGCTGTATGTGGTGCAGATAGAGCAATAGTTGTAACAACAGCAGAAATTTCTGCAATAAGAGATGCAGATAGAATAATAGGATTACTTGAAGCAACAGAAATAAAAAATCCTGAATTAATAGTAAACAGACTAAGACCAGGAATGGTAAGAAAAGGCGAAATGATGGATGTAGATGATATAGTAGACTTATTATCTATAGACTTAATAGGTGTAGTACCAGATGATGAATACATAATAACACAAACCAATAAAGGTGAACCTGTTATAAAAAATAAAAAAGCACCATCTGGAAAAGCATATATAGAAACAGCAAAAAGAATATTAGGTGAAAATATAGATGTTACTATACCAGGAAGAGAAACTGGATTTTTTGCAAAAATAAAAAATATGTTTAGAAAAAAATAAAATTTATAAATAACTATTAATAGCTATAAATATAGGGAGGCAATACATATGTTTGAAAGCATAATGAACTTTTTTAAAAAATTAGGTAAATCTGAAAATAATAAAGAAGCAAAAAGTAAGCAAACAGCAAAAGATAGATTACATCTTGTGCTAATGCAAGATAGAGCAAATGTATCTGCTGATTTCCTAGAAATGATGAAACAAGAAATAATAGAAGTAATTAAAAAATATATAGAAGTAGACGAAAAAGAAATAGATGTAAGGCTTACAAACGAAGTAAAAGAAGACGGAACAACAGGAGCACCATCTCTTTATGCAAATATTCCAATAGTGAATATAAGAAATGAAATGAAAAAAGAAGTGGAAGCCAAAGCTAAAGAGGAAGAAGCTAGCAAGCAAAAAGTTGAAGACGAAAAAAAGGAAGAAGAAAACAAAGTAGAAGATAAAAAAGAAAAAACTGAAGAAATAATTGAAGAGGAAAATAAGCCAGAAGAAAAAGAAGATAAAGAGGAAGATAATAAAGTAGAAGAAAGCGAAGAAGAAAAAAAAGAAAATAATGAAAACTAAAGCGGAGAATAATCCGCTTTTATAATTTATGAAAGGACTCATATGAACAAAAAAAAGTTAAAAAACACAGAATGGAAAATACTAATATATGTAACTTTGCTCTTAATAATAGGACTAATAGCCTTATATAGTGCATCCACATCAAACGAATTTACAGAATTCAAAAAACAAATAATGTGGATAGCAATAGGAATACCACTATTATTTTTAATGATGTTTATAGACTATAAAATATTAGCACGATTTTCTTTAGTCTTCTACATTATATCAATAATTCTGCTTGTACTGGTTCTATTTACAGGGAAGGTAAATGGTGCAAGTAGTTGGTTTAATATAGGTTCATTTTCTATGCAACCTGCAGAATTTGCAAAAATTGCTGTAATGCTATTCCTTGCAAGTACAATAAGTAGTTTTCGGATATGACCAAGAAAGAAAACTAAATAAACCTTTAAACCTATTAAAAATAATAGGAATAGTGCTTGTACCACTATTATTAATAATAATGCAACCTGACTATGGGACAGCCACAGCATATATATTTGCATTAATATTTATCTTATTTGTTGCAGGAATAGATAAAAGATATATTATAGTTTCTATTACATTGGTTGTAATACTAGTGCCATTATTATATTTATTTGTCCTACCAGAACACGCAAAAGCTAGAATAGATGTATATTTAGACCCAAATAAAGACCCAAGAGGAGATGGCTATAATATAATCCAGTCTAAAATTGCAATTGGAGCAGGTGGGCTTTTAGGACTTGGATTTATGCAGGGAACACAAACACATTTAGGATACTTATACCCTAAAACTACAGACTTTATATACTCCGTAATTGGTGAAGAATTTGGCTTTATAATATGTAGTGTTATTGTAATAATATATGTACTTTTAATTACAAAATGTATACAAGTAGCAAAAACAGCACCAGATAATTTAGGTTCATACTTAGTAATTGGATTTACACGGAATATTATTTTTCCACGTATTAGAAAATATTGGTATGACAATAGGTCTACTTCCAATTACAGGAGTACCACTTCCATTTATCAGTTATGGTGGAAGCTCAATGCTAACTAATATGATGATAATCGGGCTAATTTTAAATGTAAGTTCACAAAGACAAACATCAATGTTTAATGGATAGGGAGAAACAATGTATATAAAAGAATTAAATATAGGAAATGTTAATATAAAAAATAATGTATTATTAGCACCAATGGCAGGGATAACAGATGGAGCATTTAGAAAAATTGCTAAAAAATATGGAAACCCAGGGATGGTTTATACAGAAATGGCAAGTAGTAAAGCAATTTTTTATGGGGATGAAAAAACAGATAAAATAATTAGGACAGAAGGAGAAGAAAGACCAATTGCAATACAAATATTTGGAAGCGAACCAGAGGTTATGGCAGATACTGCAAAAAAGGTTTCTAAATATGCAGATATAATAGATATAAATATGGGATGCCCAGCACCAAAAGTAGTAAAAAATGGAGATGGAAGTAAGCTTTTATTAAATCTAGAATTAGTAGGGCAAATTGTAGAAACAGTTGTAAAAAATGTTCAAATTCCAGTAACAGTAAAAATTAGAAAAGGCTGGGATAACGAAAATATTGTAGCAGTGGAGGCAGCAAAAATAATAGAACAAGCTGGAGCCAAAGCAATTACTGTGCATGGAAGAACAAGGTCACAGTATTATTCTGGACAAGTAGATTTAGATATTATAAAGAAAGTAAAAGAAGCGGTAAACATACCAGTAATAGGAAATGGAGACATAAAAACATTAGAAGATGCAAAGAAAATGTTTAACTATACAGGTGTAGATGGAATAATGATAGGACGTGGAGCATTGCGGATCACCATGGAAAATACAAGAAA
>JBJFFF010000030.1:0-3527 GCA_051891455.1 Clostridia bacterium
TCAAACATTTTCTAAGGCGGTCGCCCCGGAGTCGCTCTAAAAATAAAATATATAACCCCTGCGTGTGGCTAATTTTCTACATAATTTAATCAAAATTAATATCGAAAAACTCTCTGGGTTTTATGCAAATGCTTGGCGTTTTTTGAAGCTTAATAAACTTGTTATTTCGCTTTCTTTTTTCTCTTTTTTTGCTTTTTCTTGAACTATTTGTTCTTTTTGTCTTTCTGCCATTGTTTTGCATATTGCTTTTTCATAAGTAAAATATGTGTCTTGAGCTATTTTTGCCCAGTTATATTCATTTTTTACTTTTTGTTTTGCTTTTTTTGTTACTTTATCACAAAGTTCTGGGTTTAATAATAACTCTAATATTGAATCTGCTAGTGAGTTTGGATTTCCAGCATAGCTTTTCATACCATCTACTCTGTGTTCCACAATTTCGTTTAGTCCTCCTACATCTGAAACTACTGTTGGAACTCCTGCAAGCATTGCCTCTAATGCTACTATTCCAAATGGTTCATATGTACTTGGGAATACAGATACATCTGCACATTTATACATTTTCGAAACTTGTTTTGCATTTAAATATCCTGTGAAATATACTTTATTTCCTAGTCCCATTGCATTAACTTGTTCTTTTAATTGGTCTAGCATTCCACCTTTTCCTGCAATTATAAGTTTTGCATCATGATATCCTGATAAAATTTTAGGCATTGCAGAAATTAGATGTTGTACTCCTTTTTCATATACTAGTCTTCCCATAAATAGTATTATTTTTTCATTATCCATAGCATATTTTCTTCTAAAGTCATAATCTCTTTCTAATCCATTATATACTGTTGTGTTTATTCCGTTTGGCACTACATTTATTTTTTCATATGGAAGTCCAAATAGTCTTTGTAAATCATTTTTCATAAATTTGCTGTTTACTATTACTTCTGATGATTCATATGTTAACATCCATTCTGTATCATTTACATATTTTTGGTCTGGTGTATGAATTCCACTATTTCTTCCTGCTTCTGTTGCATGTATTGTTGATACTAGTGGTATTCCAAAAGATTCTTTTAATGTTTTTGCTGCATATGCTACAAGCCAGTCATGTGCATGTATTACATCAAATTTTCCTTCTTTATTTATGATTTCTGCTGCTTTTGAAATCATGTTAAAATTAAGTTGCATTGTCCAGTCTATAAAGTTATTGGCATTTATCATGTAATTATCTACTCTATATACGTGAACTCCTTTGTCATTTTCATAATATGGTACATTTCCTTCTTTATATGTAATTACATATACATCGTGTCCGTCTTTTATTAGCCTTTTAGATAGGTCATTTACAACCCTTGCAATTCCTCCTACTATTCTAGGTGGATATTCCCATGTTAACATTAATATTTTCATTTTTTTCTCCTTCGTTATTTTTATTTACTATATTGTATATAATAATTTGAAAAAAGTAAACACATTTTTTATAATTTTGTCAAAATTTGTTACAGTTTATCTTTTTTTATTTTTTGTTGCTTTTTATCTTGAATTTATTTTACTTTTGATATACTATATTATAATCAGTTGAATATTATGTCCTTATGGATAAAAAAATATATTAGAGTATTTGATACTCTAACAAAAGGAGGTTTTTATGGCAAAATCTGAATCTACTAAAAATGAGAAGGTAAAGAAAAGTGCTGTTTCTAAAACAAAATCTGCAAAGGAATCTACTACCAAAAAATCTACTGCTAGAAAAACATCTACTAAAAAAAGTGCTACTAAGAAGGCTGCTCCTAAAGAAACATCTACAAAAGTTGCCACAAAAAAAGCTACTGAAAAAGGTGTTACTAAAAAATCCAACTCTAAAAAAACGGCTACTTCAAAAAAGTCAACTACTTCTCGTAAATCTTCTAGCACTACAAAAAAAACTAGCAAAAAAGCAGCTACTAATATAATAGAATACTATGATTTACCTGCCACATATAATCAAACTACTGTAAAACTTCTTTTCCAAACACCAAAGAAATTATTTGTTTATTGGGAAATTTCTGAAGCAGATAAGCAAAAATACTTTGCTGAAAATGGCAATGACTTTTTTGAAAAAACTACACCTTATTTAGTTGTTAAAAATAAAACTAAAAACTATTCTTTTGAGGTTGAAATTAATGATTTCGCAAATAGTTGGTATTTTGATGTTCCAGATAGTAATTGCGAATACGAAGTTTCACTTATTAGAAAGCATAAAGTTACTAAAGTGCCTACTTGGATTACAACTTCAAATGAATTAGAAGTTCCTAATAACCATATTTTATTTGAACAAAATAGAAAAGAAATTTTCTTTAAAAATGTAAAAACAAATGCTGTTATTAGTAAATCTGTTGTTAATTTACAGTTTATTAATCATTTAGGAAATGTTTGTAATGCGAATTCATTTTATAAGAAATTTTATGATGAGGAAGATTTGTATGTATTAAATAATCCATCATCAAATTAATACAACAAATAATGATTTGTAGGGATGAATTTGTTTTTAAAGGCGTAGGGGTCGGGTTCCACCCCGACCCGATAAATATTGTAAAATTTCATTTTGCGGGCAAGGGTGGAACCTTGCCCCTACAATATTCGCCATAAACATTTTCCCTACAAATTACATAAAAAAAATACCACAAAGGAGTTAATTTATGAAAGAAACCAAAGGATATGTAAGTTTCATCTTACATGCTCATTTACCATTTATACATCATCCAGAAAGTGAAGATTATTTAGAGGAAGAATGGCTTTATGAAGCCATTTCTGAAACTTATATTCCACTACTATTAAATTTTAAAAAATTAGAGGAGGAAAAAGTTGATTTTAAAATTACTATGAACTTTTCTCCCCCCCTATTATCTATGCTTGATAATAAACTACTTCAAAAAAGGTATATTAAATACTTAAATAAACATATTGAACTTTGTAAAAAAGAAGTAAAAAGAACTGCTAATGATGAGCGTGTAAATAAACTTTCTCATTATTATTTAGATAGATATACAAATGATTTACATGTTTTTAGGGACGTTTATTCTTGTAACCTTATTGAAGCATTTAAACATTTTCAAGATATTGGTGTTTTAGAAATTATTACCTGTGGTGCAACACATGGATACTTTCCTATACTTTCAGTAAACGAAAAAACTATACGTGCTCAAATAGGTGTTGGTGTTGAAACTTATAAAAGATATTTTGGAAGACAGCCTCGTGGTATTTGGCTTCCTGAATGTGGTTATGTTCATCAAGCTGATAAATATTTAAAAGAATTTGGATTAGAATATATTATTACTGAATCTCATGGAATATTATATGCAAACCCTACTCCTATTTATGGAACTTTTGCTCCTATTTCTACTGAAAATGGAATTGCAGCTTTTGGCAGAGATATTGAAAGTTCTAAACAGGTTTGGAGTTCTATTTGTGGATATCCTGGTGATTTTAATTATAGAGAATTTTACCGTGATATTGGTTATGATGCAGATTACGATTATATAAAACCTTATATTGCA
>JBJFFF010000031.1:0-3497 GCA_051891455.1 Clostridia bacterium
CTTCTATATCTGATTTTACATCTATTGCATATATTTCTTTTCTATGAATCATAACTTCTGAAGCAACTTTATCATTAAATTCAAATACATTGTTGATTAGTTCCTTCTCATTTTCTTCTATAGAACCTTTTTCTTCCCCAACATCAACCATCATTCTAATTTCTTCTTCTGTTACAACTTCTTCTTCTGAACCTGTAACTCCAAATATTTTAGAAATTACATTTGTTGACCATGTTAATAGTTTTACAAAAGGTGCTGTAAATGTATAAATAAACCTAACAACCCCTATTGTTCCAAAAGCTATTTTTTCTGGATTTTTCATTGCCACTCTTTTGGGAACTAATTCTCCAAATACAAGTGAAAAATATGAAAGTATTAATGTAATTATTATAATAGATATGTTTGTCCATGTAGCTAATCCTAATGGAAGCATTTTATCTAATATAGGCGCAAGTTCGCTTGCAAAAGCATCTGCTGCAAATGCACTAGATAAAAATCCTGCAAGTGTTATTCCTATTTGTATTGTTGATAAAAACCTTGTTGGTTCTTTAAGCATTTTTCTTATTTGTTTTGCTTTTTTATTTCCTTCCTTACTTTGTTTTTCAATTTTTGCATCATTTAAAGATATGAATGCTATCTCTGCTGCAGCAAAAAACGCATTTACTGCAATTAATATGACTAAAACTATCAGTCGTGAAATCATTTGTTTATTATTCACTCTTCCCTTCTTTATAATTAACAGTAAATATTATACTAATTTTTACATAAATTGTCAAGGTACAAGTAAAGGTTTAACTTACATGCCGTTAATGTTCAGTAGGGTATAAAAATTTGTATAGGTAATGTAGACTAACTATTTGATGTCAATAGAAAAAACATATTTAGTCTACATTTTAATCGTATTTTCAATGTGTCTACTGAATAATAACTTATTTATAAAAATTATACAAATTCCATATTTTTAATATCTATTATCATACCACTTTCTATTTTGCCATTTATAAAAATCATATCATTTTTATTTAATTTTCTATAACACAAGTCTGCTATATTATTATAGCCTCTTACCTGAAATTTTTGTTTATTTAATTCTATTTCAAATTCTACTTTTGCAAAATATTTTTTGCTATTTATTATAAATTTATATTCTATTTTGCTTACTACTTTTCCTATTATAAATATTTAGTTCATTGTTTTTCCTTTTTTTATTGCATAAAATGCGTATATTCGTTTTTCTACTAATACACATTTTATTAATGCTTGTTTACCTAAATTTTCTTTAGGAAGGAATAGGTTTCTTTAATAATAATACCTTTGCTGTATGTATTCCTTAAACTACATAATCTGAAATTTGTATTAGAGTGTTGGACGGAAGCCTATGTTGTTGTTGCAATTGTACGGGTTGTTGTTGTTGCGATTAGACGCATAGTTACTGTTGTTGTAGTTACCCCCACGATTAACACGATTGTTAGAAGAATTGGCTTTTACAACCTATCCCTATATTTTTCAAAATAATTTCTTTTCTAAATTATATGTGTCTGCTATTTTTATATAGCCCATGTGTCCTGCTAAGTATTTTTTCGCTTCTTTACTTGTTATTTCTCCTTGGGCTATTTTATATTTTAATTCTTTTATTTTTTTCTTTAGTTTTCTTTTTCCTTTGTCTCTTATTTTTAGTCTATATTCATTTATTTTATATCCACAAAAGTTTACCCCTTGCTTGTTTTTGAATATTTGCGTTTTGCTATTTAATTCTAAATTATCTTTTAAAAAACTTCTTATTTTTTCTAATATTTCTTTTGCTTCTTCTTTTGTTTTTATTAAAATTACCGAGTCGTCCATATAGCGAAAGTAGTATTTACATTTTAAGGTATGTTTTACATATTGGTCTAGTTCATTTAAATACATATTTGCAAAAAGTTGGCTTGTATAACCACATAATATATTCTTCTTGTTTTAGGTTAAATAGTATTCATCCTTATTCCATTTTAATGGATTATTTTCTATATATTCATAAATTTGCCAATACTCTTTTTCATTCCTTATAACATGTTCATAATAATTTCTTTGCCATAATCTTTTTTCAAATGCTTCTATTTTTCCCTTTTTAATTTCTTTTATTATATATCCTGTTGTTCTTGTTTTAAATGAACAAATTATATCTCCTATTGTAGGGGCGGGTCCTGTGTCCGCCATTTTTATTTCTATTATTCCATGTATATGGTTTGGCATTATTATATAATTATGCAATTTAATATTCCTAAATTCTTTTTCTAAATTTATATACACATCTTCTATTATTTTTCCTGTGTATGTTAATTTTATTTTCTGGGCGGACACAGGGCCCGCCCCTATACTTGATAATATTTCTTTTCTATTTTGTGTACATATTGTAACAAAATATAATCCCTCTTTTGAATAATCATATCCTTTTATTCTTATTGAATGTCTTTTATAATTTTTTTCATTGTTCTCTATGAATTTCACCTTCTATTTTTTTATTATGGAAAATAAATTACCAGATTTGATAATTTTATGAATCAAATTTTATTTATTTTAATATACTTTATTAATTTTTTCTAGTCTTTTACTATTTTTTTATAAAAAACGAAACCAAGAATTTCTATGCGATAAAATCGCTTAGAAATTCTAACTTCCGCATATTTATTCTGTACATCAAAATCTGCGATTTTCCTACACAAAAAAAATAACACTATCCCACTAAGAAATAGCGCTCCCGCTAGGGGACAAAATTTTCTTATTACCGTTTTGCTCTTCGCAAAACGATATTAGAAAATTTTGCCCCTCTTCGCGTGTAAAACTCGCGAACTCATACTAAGTTCAAACTTTCTACCCTGCCTCTACTGGCACAGCTATTTGACTGCATTGCTATTAGAACACAGTCCTACGTTTATATAAAATAGCTCACGCTATTTTATATAAAGTGCCAGCCTTGACGAATTGTTGCTGAAGTTGCAGGTAGGAAAGTTGCCGACGCGACCAGACGCATTGTAACTGTCGTTGTATTTACCCCCACGAAGAACACGATCGTAAGAAGACTTGGCCTCTTGTGTCCATTCATATGCATTACTTTCTAGGTCCCATATGTTTAATGCTACATCTCCTGTTTCCCCTGAATTTGCTTGTCCTGATTTTACTACACCAGTATGTCCATTAGATGAGCCATGCCAAGAAGATGTTGCTGTATCTACATCATATGTTGTTTTTCCTGCTTCTTTTTGGGTTCTTATAAAGTCCATGGCTTCATCCCATAATACTCCATATATCATTGCTGTTTGCACATCTTCTCCATTTCCTGTTATATTTGCATTTTTTGACGCATAGTATAATCCATACCATCTATATGGATAATTGGTTGAGTCTTTTGTAAATAGTGTTGTTCCTGCTGTTAATACTGTTGTATTATTTTTTGTTCCGATACTTCCATCATCATCTATTGTTGTTTCATATCTTCCTATATAAAATCCATGATTTGC
>JBJFFF010000032.1:0-3493 GCA_051891455.1 Clostridia bacterium
TACTTGCAACAAATGTTGGCGAAATAGTAGCAATATTTTTTGGACTACTATTAGGGCTAGATACACCACTTTTAGCAATACAATTATTATGGATAAATTTAGTAACAGACTCACTTCCAGCAATTGCATTAGGTATGGAGCCAATGGATAAATATATAATGAAGAATAAACCAAAAGATGCAAAAGAAAGCTTATTTGCAGATGGACTATGGGGAAAGATATTTGTTGAAGGTGCTATGATAGGAATATTAACATTACTAGCATTTAGCATAGGAAATAAATTTTATGGATTAACAGTTGCAAGAACAATGGCATTTACATCTTTAAGTATGTTGGAACTAGTTCATAGTATAAACGTAAAAACAGACCATTCAATATTTAAAATAAATATATTTAACAATCTATATTTAATAGGAGCATTCTGCATAGGAACGATACTTCAGGTAGCAGTTACTGTTATACCAGCAGTATGTGATGTATTTGAAGTAACAACATTAAATTTAACCCAATGGACCATAGTTATAGGAATTTCAATTTCACCAATAATTTTAGTAGAACTACAGAAGAAAATAAATGAAATTAAATTTGGAGAAAAAGTATTTGCAAAGAATAATTAAATTTTTTTCTAAAACCTTCCATTTTTAATTGACAAAAAAATAATTTTAGTAGATAATAAATATGTTCATAAAAAGGTACATAAGATTTTATAAGAATAACCAAGGAGGCTAATAAAATGTATATTTTTAACAAAATCACAGTAAATCCACAATTACCAAAACAAATAGGAGAATTAGGAGCAATTGCAAACAACCTATGGTGGTCATGGAATACAGAATTTTTGAAAATATTCAAACAAATTGATATAGACTTATGGGAAAAATGCGATAAAAATCCTGTAAAATTTTTAAAATTAGTAGACCAAGAAAAACTAGAAAATGCAGCAAAAGATGAAAAAATAGTAAAAGAATATGAAACAAATCTAAATAATTTTAAAGCATATATGCAAAGTAGAAACACGTGGTTTAATAAAACATACCCAGAAAATAAAGATGACTTAATTGCATATTTTTCAGCTGAATATGGTTTAGATGAAACTATGCCAATATACTCGGGAGGTCTTGGAATACTTTCAGGAGACCATTTAAAATCTGCAAGTGATTTAGGAATACCACTAGTTGCAATAGGTTTATTATATAAAAATGGATACTTCCATCAAATAATAGATAAAAATGGTGCTCAACAAACTGAATATAAAAACATTGAATTAGATAATTTACCAATACATCCTGTAAAAACAAAAACAGGAGAAGACTTAATTGTTGAATTAAAAATGGCAAAAGAACGAGTATATGTAAAAGTATGGAAAATAGAAGTAGGTAGAGTTAAATTATATTTATTAGATACAGATATCCCAGAGAATAAAGAAACAAATAGAGGAATAACTTTAAGACTATATGGTGGAGATCAAGATATGAGAATAAAACAAGAAATTGTTTTAGGAATTGGAGGAGTAACTGTACTAAAAGAATTAGGTCTAAAACCAACAGTTTACCATATGAACGAAGGACATTCATCATTCCTTGTATTGGAAGCAATAAAAAATATAATCGAGGAAAAACAAGTATCTTTTAATATTGCAAAAGATATTGTAACATCTAAAACTGTATTTACAACACATACACCAGTGCCAGCAGGAAACGATATATTCCCAGTAGATTTAGTAAAAAAATATTTTGATAAATATTGGGAAAAACTAGGAATTACAGAAGATGAATTCTTAAGCTTAGGAATGAAACCAAAAGAACAAAATAAAACTCATTTTAATATGGGAATTCTTGCATTAAGAATTGCAGGAAAGAAAAATGGAGTAAGTAAATTACATGGAGAGGTTTCAAGAGAACTATTTAGTGAAGTATGGCCAGAAATATCTCCAAAAGAATCTCCAATAACATATGTAACAAATGGTGTACATACATGTTCATGGCTTGCACCAAATTTAAAAAATCTGTACAATGAATATTTAGAACCATATTGGCAAGATAAAATTTATGATGATAAAACTTGGGAAAAAATAAAAGACATTCCAAATGAAAGACTTTGGAAAGAGCACCAAGAAAGAAAAATAAAATTACTTGATTTGGTAAGAAAAAATGTTACAACTAGACTAAAAAAATCTGGTATGCATTATGATGAAATAAAAGAAATTACATCAAAATTAAATCCAAATGCATTAACAATTGGGTTTGCAAGAAGATTTGCAACATATAAGAGGGCAACATTAATTTTTAAAGACCTAGAAAGAATAACTGAAATTTTGAATGATGAAGAAAGACCAGTACAACTAATATTTGCAGGAAAGGCACACCCAAGAGATATAGAAGGACAAAACTTAATAAAAAGAATACACGAAATCTCAATGATGCCACAATTTAAAGGAAAAATAATATTATTAGAAAATTACAATATAGGTATAGCTAGACATTTAGTTTCTGGTGTTGATGTATGGCTAAATAACCCAAGAAGACCAATGGAAGCATCTGGAACAAGTGGAGAAAAAGCTTCTGTAAATGGAGTTGTAAACTTTAGTGTACTAGATGGATGGTGGGCTGAAGGATATAATACAAAAAATGGTTGGGCAATAGGAACCAATAGCGAATACGATTCATATGAAGAACAAGACCTTGCTGATAGTGAGAGCATTTACAGCACATTAGAAAATAAAATAATACCAGCATATTATAACAAAGATAAAAATGGTATATCTAAACAATGGATGGACTTAATGAAAAATTCTATAATGTCTACAGGTGGAAAATACAGTACAGCAAGGATGCTAGTAGATTATACAAATAACCTATATATGCCATTATGCAATTTAAACAAAAAATATTATACTGATTTAGGAAAAGTTACAGAATTTAATAGTGTAAAACAAAACCTATATGCAAATTGGAATGATATTGTTATAACACAAGAAGATAATAATTTAGATAATATTACAATAGATGCGGGAAACAAGATAAAAGTAGAATGCCAAGTAAAACTTCCAAATATTAATGAAGAAAACATAGTTGTACAGACTTATTGTGGTAGAATTTTAGAAAATGGAACATTAGAAAATATAACAATTGTACCAATGGAATTAATAGAAAAAGATGATGAAAATAGAGTTTATACATATGAAGCAGAAATACAGATGAAAACAGGCGGAAACTATGGCTATACATTTAGAGTAATGCCAAAACTAGAAATGCTTTTAGACTCAGAAAATTTAAATTTAGTAAAATGGATAACAAAATAAAAATTTAGATATTGTGTTTGGAATTTCGAATTGCAAATATGTAGGGGTCGCACTCTAGGGCGACCCGCAAATATGTTAAATATTCAATTCTTTCGGGGCGCCGAGGACTGCGCCCCCTACAGTGTTAAAAATTATTATTTATAATTAAAACATATAAAAAGAAAGAGGTAAAATATGAGAAAAACTAAAATT
>JBJFFF010000033.1:0-3462 GCA_051891455.1 Clostridia bacterium
CTTAGATGTAATAATCGAATAGGAAATGTAATCACACCAAATTTAGTAAATTTTTTTCACTAAAACATTGACAAGCCCTAGGTATATGTGGTATTATTATAAAGCACATTTTGCGTTTTTGCTAAAAAGTGCACATAAAATAATATAATTTTAGATGGTGATTAAAATAGAAAATAACAAGATTTTAATAAATTAAAATTAATAAAAGTGTAGAGATATAAGAAAATTATATCTAATTAGATAAAAAATCTAACTACACTTTTTTGCTTTTGTTATTTATAATTTAAAGGAAGAGGAATTAAATTTAATCTAAGGTTATTGAAAACAAAATCGCTTAGGGCAGTGCGGCTTTGCAAGTAAATAAAACATTTTATTTTTAAGAGGGACTTTCTTTAAAAAGAATATATCCTGCTCGAAAAAATAATTAATAGTGAATGATGAATGGTGAATAATGAATAATTAATGAAGATTTTTGTGAGTATTAATTCACAAAAATCCACAATAACTATTAACTTTTCACTATTCACTATTCACTAAAACAGGGGAGTTGATTTATTTTGTTAACAGACATGGACATTGGAAAAGCAAAGAGGAAAACCTTTGCAAGAATAGGAGACTATATAGACATACCAAATTTAATTCAAGTACAAAAAGATTCTTATGATTGGTTTGTTAAAGAAGGACTAGGAGAAGTATTAAGAGATATTTCACCAATTGTTGATTACACAGGAAACTTAGTGTTAGAATTTTTCGACTATTATATGGAAGAAGAAACAAAATACTCATTAGAAGAAGCAAAAGAAAGAGATGCTACATATTCAACAAGATTACACGTAAAAGTAAGATTAATAAACCGTGAAACAGGAGAAATAAAAGAGCAGGAAATTTATTTAGGTGATTTCCCACTTATGACAGATAGTGGAACATTTATTATAAATGGTGCAGAAAGAGTTGTTGTAAGTCAGCTTGTTAGATCACCAGGGTGCTATTATGAATCTGATTATGATAAAACAGGTAAAAAACTATACAAAGCAACTGTTATGCCAATTCGTGGAGCATGGCTTGAATATGAAACAGATGCAAACGATGTTTTCTATGTAAGAATAGATAGAACAAGAAAATTACCAGTTACAACACTACTTCGAGCAATTGGGCTAGTATCTGATGAACAAATAATAGATTTATTTGGAGAAGACGAAAAAATACTTGCCACAATAGCAAAAGACACTATAAAAACAGCAGATGAAGCAATTGTAGAAATATATAAAAAATTGAGACCAGGGGAATTACCAACTGTAGATGCAGCAAGAAACTTATTTAACAACTTATTCTTTGACCCAAGAAGATATGATTTAGCAAAAGTTGGAAGATATAAATTTAATAAAAAATTAAGTTTAGCTTCAAGAATAGCAAATAAAGTAGCATTTAGTGACATTATAAATGGAGAAACAGGTGAAGTTTTTGTTGAAGCAGATAATGTCATAACACCAGAAGTTGCGAAAGATATCCAAAATTCTGGAATAAATGTTGTAGATGTTAAAGTAAATGACAAGAAAGTAAAAATCATAGGTAATGGAACAGTTGATATTCATGAATTTGTAGAACTTAAAAACCTACAAGTAAAAGAAAATGTTAATTACGAAGTACTAAAAAATATACTAGAAAATACAGATAAAAAAGACCTAGAAAAAGTAATTGAAGAAAGAATGGAAGAATTAGTTCCAAAACATATTGTAACAGAAGATATAATTTCATCAGTTAACTATTTATTAAATTTACAATATGATTTAGGAAATGTAGATGATATTGACCATTTAGGAAATAGACGTATTAGATGTGTTGGAGAACTTTTACAAAATCAATTTAGAATTGGCTTAACAAGACTAGAAAGAGTTGTAAGAGAAAGAATGACAATCCAAGACTTAGATATAATTACACCACAAACATTAATAAACACAAAGCCAATTACATCAGCAATTAGATAATTCTTCGGAAGCTCTCAATTATCACAATTTATGGATCAGACAAATCCACTTTCAGAATTAACACATAAAAGAAGAATTTCTGCATTAGGACCAGGTGGACTTTCAAGAGACAGAGCAGGATTTGAAGTACGTGACGTTCACTATACTCACTACGGAAGATTATGCCCAATAGAATCTCCAGAAGGACCAAACATAGGACTTATTTCAGCACTTTCAACATTTGCAATTATAAATGAATATGGATTTGTTGAAACACCATATAGAAAAGTAGATCCAAAAACACATAAAGTAACTGATGAAGTTGTATACATGACAGCTGATGAAGAAGATGGACATATTATTGCTCAAGCATCAGAACCACTTGATAAAGATGGAAAATTTGTAAACAAAAAAATAAAAGTAAGATACTTAGATGAAATAATTGAAGTTGAAGCAAACAAGGTAGACTATGTTGATGTTTCTCCAAAACAATTAGTTTCAGTTGCGGCAGCAATGATACCTTTCTTAGAGCATGATGACGCAAACCGTGCATTAATGGGTGCAAACATGCAACGTCAGGCAGTTCCACTTATGATTACAGATTCACCAATAGTTGGAACAGGTATTGAATATAGAGCTGCAAAAGACTGTGGAATAACAGTTTTAGCAGAACATGATGGTGTTGTTGAAAAAGTAACAGGAGATGACATTACAATTAAAACAAAAGCTGGATTAGATACATATAAATTACGTAAATTCAAAAGAACAAATGGTGGAACATGTATCAATCAAAAACCAATAGTTGTAAAAGGTGAAAAAGTTAAAGCAGGAGATGTTATTGCAGACGGACCTTCAACACAAAACGGAGAAATGGCATTAGGTAAAAACGTACTTATTGCATTCACAACATGGGAAGGTTACAACTATGAGGATGCTATATTATTAAGTGAAAGATTAGTAAAAGAAGATGTCTACACATCTATACATATTGAAGAATACGATTGTGAATGCCGTGATACAAAACTTGGTGCAGAAGAAATAACTAGAGATATTCCAAATGTTGGCGAAGACAGCTTAAAAGACCTTGATGAAAGAGGAATTATAAGAATTGGCGCAGAAGTAAGACCAGGAGACATTCTAGTTGGAAAAGTAACTCCAAAAGGAGAAACAGAACTTACTGCAGAAGAAAGATTACTACGTGCAATATTTGGTGAAAAAGCAAGAGAAGTACGTGACACATCTTTAAGAGTACCACATGGTGAAGCAGGAACAATAGTTGATGTTAAAATTTACACAAGAGACAATTCAGAGGAGCTTGGACCTGGTGTAAATGAAGTAATAAGAGTTTATATAGCTCAAAAAAGAAAAATTTCTGTTGGAGATAAAATGGCTGGACGTCATGGTAATAAAGGTGTTGTTTCAAGAATATTGCCAGTTGAAGATATGCCATTTATGCCAGATGGAACCCCAGTAGAGGTTGTATTAAACCAATAAGGTG
>JBJFFF010000034.1:0-3460 GCA_051891455.1 Clostridia bacterium
TGGTAAATCGTCTACCAGCATCCTTAGAAGATGCCCCACAATAGTTTGTCCATCAAGAATTAAAAATTCCTTAAACATACTACTATCAATAAAATTTTTCATAACTTTAATTAGTTCCTTTTTAGTAGTCATCTCTTCTTCTATTTTTCTAATAGCTCTAGCATTTTCTGTCGTTTGTAAAGAAAGTCGTAATAATTCCTTTTGTCCAATAATCCCTTCTGCTTCAATCACATAGTCTTTCATTTCTTTAAATGTTCTAATAAGTGCCTTGCTTTGACGAATTGCCAATTCTCCTTTTAGTACTGTCATTAGCATATATATGCCTTGTTCTGTAAAAGCATATGGATTGTAAGTTCTTCCACCTCTTTTGCCTTTTGTTCGCATTGAGGTCAAATTTTTTGACCTCAATATTTCAACTACTTCATTATCTGTTAATTGAAATCGAAAATCTTCTTCAAATTTTTCAATGTTATTCTTTACTTGTTGATTAAATGTTTTGGTTGTATAACCATAAATTTCAGCCAAATCACTATCAATCATTACTTTTTGATTTCGAATTATATAAATTTTATCTTTGATTAAATTTTCATTAATTTCTACAATTTCATTATTTGCTTTTTCCAATAAATTTCCCTCCCTATGTTTTAAGTATCGTTCTCTTGTTCCATTTTTATCACATCCTATTTTCTTGTTTTCTACACTATATAGCATTGTTGGCAAAAAAACAAGTCATTTGTGGTAATTTGATAAACAATCTTTCGTGTTTTTTCGACATTTCTAACCAAAAACTTGAAGTCACAAATTGTGACTTCAAGTTTTTAATCTTTTTTATTTAAATATTTAGCTATTTGTGCATATTCTTCTAGTGTTAGTTTTTCTCCTCTTATTTTTAAGTCAATGCCTATTTCTTGTAGCATTTTTTCTATTTCTTCTTTATTTCCAAATAAGTTGCTGTTAGTTAATCCATTTAATAATGTTTTTCTTTTTTGCATAAATGCTGCTTTGATAATTTTAAACATTAACTCTTCATTTTCTATCTCTACACTTGGAGTTTTTAGCACCTCCAATTTTATTATAGTAGAGTTTACTTCTGGTGCTGGTATAAATGATGTTTTGTTTACCTCATATATTCTTGATGGCTCGGTGTAATAATTTATGGCATATGTTATTGCTCCTGTGTTTGCTTCCCCTGGTTTTGCAACCAACCTGTCTGCTACTTCTTTTTGTATCATAACTGTTATAGTTTCTATGTCTAGTCTTTCTTCTAAAAGTTTCATAATGATTGGTGTTGTAATATAATATGGTAAATTTGCAACTACTTTTGCGTGTTTTATTGTTCCATTTTTATTTACTGAAATTAGTTTATTTAAGTCTACTTTTAATACATCATTATTTATTAGTTCAAAATTATCATATAATTTAAATCTATCTTCTAATATCTCTATCATTCTTGTATCTAATTCTATACAAATAACTTTTCCAGCACTTTCAAGCAATGGTTTTGTCAAAGTTCCAAGTCCTGGGCCAATTTCTATTACTAAGTCTTCTTTTGATATTTCAGATGAACTTACAATTGCATCTATTGCATTATCATCTATTAAAAAATTTTGTCCTAATTTTTTGTTGGCTGTTATTCCATATTTTTTCATTATAAATTTTGTTTCTTCATAAATATTCATGTGTTCCTCCTTATTTAAATTGTAGTTTGCAAAAGCATTAGCTTTTGCAAACTGAAGTGCGAAGTGAGAAGTGTGAGGTGCGATTTTAGGGTAATTTCTTCGAAGATTTGCCCTTGCCAATCACACTTCCCACCTCCCACCTCTCACCTCCAAACTACAATTTTTCTAATTGCTGATATTATATCACATTTTTCATGATTTTTTATTGCTTTTTTAAAATTTATAATATAAAATCTTATTATAAAAACTTGGAGTAGGTGATTTTTTGAAAAAATTTAAAAAAATACAAAAGATTAATATTAATAATAAAAAAACTCTAACTATATTTCTCATTTGTATTGCCTTAATTTTTGTGCTTTTACTTGTTAGAATTTGCTTTTTACAATTTGTTCAGGGTAATGAATTAAAGTCTAAGGCGAATGCTCAGCAAACTACAACTAGAACAATTCCTGCAAATCGTGGTACACTTTATGATCGCAATGGTAGTGTTTTAGCTTCTAGTGCTCATGTTGATGTTGTTTCTGTAAATCCAAAAAATATTTTATATTCAGATGATACTGAAGTTCCTAAAGAAATTTTAGCTAGTAAATTTAGTGAACTTTTTAACTTAGATTATACAGAAACTTTAAATAAATTAAATGAAGATTCAAGCTATGTAACTATAACTAGCAAAGCTGAGAGTGACGCTGTTACAGCTTTAAAAACTTGGATGAAAGAATGTAAAATAACTTCTGGTATAAACATAGATTCTACTATAAATAGATATTATCCATATAACAATCTTGCATCAAATCTAATTGGATTTACCGGTGCTAATACTCTCGGTAGTTGGGGATTAGAATATACTTTAGATAGTGT
Organism: Clostridia bacterium; assembly: GCA_051891455.1. GTDB lineage: Bacteria > Bacillota > Clostridia > TANB77 > CAG-508 > UMGS1933. The sequence continues at coordinate 2,538 of JBJFFF010000034.1, forward strand.
TTTAGCCGGCACTGATGGCAAGGTCGTAATGCTTACTGATTCTGTTAATAGTGAAATTCCAAACCAAGAAAAGACTTATATAGAAGCAAAAGATGGTTCTTCTGTTTATTTAACTATTGATGTTAAAGTTCAATCTGTATGTGAAAAGTATCTTGCTCAAGCAGTTAGCGATAACAAAGCTGATGGAGGAACAGTTATTGTAATGGAGCCTGATACTGGTAATATTTTAGCCATGGCAACTTACCCTGATTATAATTTAAATACCCCTTTTACTCCAACAGATTCTACTATTTTAAGTACATGGGATAGTTTGTCTTCTGAAGAAAAAAATCAAGCTTTATATAAAATGTGGAATAACTCTGCAACTCAAGAAACATATGAACCTGGTTCTACTTTTAAATTAATTACTGCTGCTGTTGGTTTAGAAGAAGGCATTGTAGAAACTGATAAAGCAGAAGATTTTTCTTGTAGTGGTGTTCAAAAAGTAGCATACACCTCTATGAGATGTTGGAAGTACCCTCAAGCTCACCATGAACAGACTTTAAGAGAAGCTTTAGGTAATTCTTGTAACCCTGCATTTATTCAATTAGGTCAAAGAATTGGTGCTCCAACTCTTTATAAATATTATGAGGCCTTTGGCTTATTTGAAAGAACTAATTCTGTTTTTTATGGTGAAGCAAATAGTAATTTCTGGGAATTAGAAGATGTTACAGATGTAGAACTTGCAACAATGTCGTTTGGACAAAGATTTAAAATTACTCCTCTTCAACTTGTAACAGCTGTTTGTGCAATAGCAAATGATGGTGTTTTAGTACAACCTCAAATAGTAAAACAAACAGTAGATTCTTCTACTGGAGCAATTACGACAACCGAGACTGTTGAAAAACGCCAAGTTATTTCTAAGGAAACTTCTGAAAAAATGT
>JBJFFF010000035.1:0-3458 GCA_051891455.1 Clostridia bacterium
TTTATATTAAACTTTATAAAAATAAGTGGAACAACAGATGAAAAATTAGAAGCACTATCAAAACTAAATGTAGAAAATGAAAACTTTGTAAAAGGATTAGAAGAACTAAAAGAAGTAGTAAAATATATTAGAATATTTGGTGTCCCAGATGATTACTTTATGATAGACTTAAGTATTGCAAGAGGATTAGACTATTACACAGGAACAGTTTATGAAACATTTTTAGATGAGTATAAATCAATAGGAAGTGTATGCTCTGGAGGAAGATATAATGACTTAGCAGGATTTTATACAGAAAAGAAACTACCAGGAGTAGGAATGTCTATAGGGCTTACAAGACTATTCTTTGTGTTAGATGATTTAGGATTAATAAAAACAAACAAAAACTCAATATCAGATATACTAATAATATCAATGGTAGAGGACTTAAAACCATCAATTGAAGTAGCAAACAAACTAAGAAAAGCAGGAATAAACACTGAAATATATTTTGATAACAAGAAAATAAAAGCAAAATTCAAATATGCAGACAAATTAAAAATTCCATATGTAATAGCCATTGGAGAAGATGAAATAAACTCAGGAAAACTAACATTAAAAAATATGGAAACAGGAGATCAAGAACAAAAAACGGTAGAAGAAATTATAGAATTTATTAATAATAATTAATAGTAGGGGCGGGCCCCAAAGTCCGCCCTTAATAAAACAATTAAATAATTACGGGTCGCCGAGGACTGCGACCCCTACAGGAAAATTAAATAATCACAACGCCTGTAGGGGCACCTGCCCACAGGTGCCCAAATAAAAAATAAAATTTAAGGAGAAACAACCATGAAAATCGGAATAGTAGGACTTCCAAATGTAGGAAAAAGTACAATGTTTAATGCCATTACAAAAGCAGGAGCAGAATGTGCAAACTATCCATTTTGCACAATAGAGCCAAATGTAGGAATCGTACCAGTACCAGACGAAAGATTAGATGAATTAACAAAAATGTATAATCCACAAAAAACAACACATGCAGTTATTGAATTTGTTGATATTGCAGGACTCGTAAAAGGTGCAAGTAAAGGTGAAGGACTAGGAAATAAATTCTTATCACATATAAGAGAAGTAGATGCAATATGTGAAGTAGTAAGATGTTTTGAAGACTCAAATATAGTTCATGTAGATGGAAATATAAATCCAGTTCGAGACATAGAAACAATTAACTTAGAACTAATATTTGCAGACCTAGAAACAGTAGAAAAAAGATTAGATAAAGCAAATAAAATGTTAAAAGCAGATAAAAAATATCAAATAGAAATAAATGCACTAACAAGATTAAAAGAAGCCTTAGATAATGGAAAACCTGCAAGAACAGTAGAAATATCAGATGAAGAAAAAGAATATTTAAAAGACCTATTCTTATTGACAAGCAAGCCAATCATATATATTGCAAATGTATCTGAGGAACAATTATCAGATGCAAATAATGATGAAAATGTAAAAAAAGTTGCAGAGATTGCAAAACAAGAAAAAACAAAATGCATACCACTTTGTGCAAAAATAGAAGAAGAATTATCAACATTAGATGATGCGGATAAAAAAGAAATGTTAGAAGCATTAGGTCTAGAAGAATCTGGATTAGATAGAGTAGTAAAAGAAAGCTATGATTTATTAGGATTAATGTCATTCTTAACAGCAGGAGAACCAGAAGTAAGAGCATGGACAATAAAAAAAGGAACAAAAGCGCCAGAAGCTGCTGGAAAAATACACACAGATATACAAAGGGGCTTTATAAAAGCAGAAATAGTATCTTATGAAGACTTAATGAGAGAAGGCTCAATGGTAAATGCAAGAGAAAAAGGGTTAGTTCGCCAAGAGGGAAAAGAATATATAATGCAAGACGGGGACATAGTGTTATTTAAATTTAATGTGTAAAAATGTCCGCCCAATCTCGTCGGGGTTATATATTTTATTTTTATCGCTGCCCCATCCAAGAAACTGTTATTCGCTTACGCTCATACAGTTTCTAAGGCGGTCGCCCCGGAATCGCTCTAAAAATAAAATATATAAGCCCCTGCGTTGGGCTACTTTATACTATAAAATTAAACAATAGTAAAATATGTAGGGGTCGCAGTCCTCGGCGACCCGTACTGTGAAGAAATTTCTTAAAAATCTAACATTTTTGGAAATAGGGCTTGACAAAACGGAAAAAATTATTTAAAATAATAAATGCGTTTGTTGCAAGACGGTGGATGTAGCTCAGTTGGTTAGAGCGCTGGTTTGTGGCACCAGAGGCCGTGGGTTCGAGTCCCATCTTCCACCCCAGCTTTTAATTTAATATTGGGGTGTAGCCAAGTGGTAAGGCACATGACTTTGACTCATGCATTTCGGCGGTTCGAATCCTCCCACCCCAGCCAAAAAAATCATCGTAAGATGATTTTTTTTATGCATTTACTTTTTTTATCGATGAATTTAAAGTACTAAAAAGATTCTGCTAAAGTATTGACTAAAAATGCTACAATATATAAAATAAAGTCATCATAAGACAACGAAAAATGAAACAATTCCTACCTATAATCAATGGGGAGGAAACAGAAATACAAAACACAAAGGAGGAAAGAATAAATTGAACCAAAAAGAAAAAAGAATAATACAAGCCAATGGTATTACATTAGTATCTCTAGTTATTACAATCATTATCATGTTAATATTGGTTACAGTAACAATAAGTATGACAATAAATAGAGGATTATTTGACTATGCAGAAAAATCAAAATTCGTAACAGACGTTTCAGCAATAAAAGAAGAACTAATGCAAAAAACAATAATGGCAGAAATGGCAGACAATGAAATAGAAGATAATCCAATAGATGTTGCACTAGGCAAAGAAACAGGATATAATGACAAATTATTAGTGCAGGATGGAGAGCTAGTATATGATGGCAATAATGTTACAGAAAAACAAAAAGAATGGCTAGATGAAATGGGAGTACATAAAATAATTAAGGGGAATTATGTAGTAGATGAAACATCAGATTATTATACATTACAAGAAGCGATAGATAATGCACAAGATGGTTCAACAATAAAGGTTATAAAAGATGCAACAGAAACAACAGACATAGTATTCAATAAAAGTATAACATTAAATATAAATGAAAAAACAATAAATTGTACAAGAATTGAAATAAGTGAAAATGTAGATGTAGCAATAAATGGAGATGGAACAATTTTAGGAAATCCATTAGCTTCATTTATTATTAACAATGGAAATTTAGAAACAAATAATGTTACAATAAATTCATCTGCCAAAGGGTATCTATCCTCTACAATAACTAACATGCGGAAATTTAATTTCTAATAGTAGTATAATAAATAGTATAACAGGAGGTAATTGCAGTATAAATGGTGGACAGTATGAATGGATATCAGGATATGCAGGAGGAGGGGGTTCATTTATAATTAATGAT
>JBJFFF010000036.1:0-3449 GCA_051891455.1 Clostridia bacterium
CAAAAATATCTACTGACAATAAGAAAACCTTTGAAGTAGATAAAAGCTTTGACTTTAAAGATTTAAGAATTTTTCCTTTCTCTACGCCTCATGATGCTGCTGAACCTTGTGGTTTTAATATTTATAAAGATAATTCTAAAATAAGTATCGCAACAGATTTGGGGGTTATCGATGATAAGCTTTTTGATAATTTAAAAGACTGTTCTTTTCTAATGCTTGAATCAAATTATGAACCTAATATTTTAAAATTATCTCCTTATCCGTATAAATTAAAGCAAAGGATTTCGAGCCAGAAAGGTCACTTATCAAATAATGATGCGAGTGATACCATTTCTAAATTAGTCAATTTTGGTTTAAAAGATGTACTGTTAATTCATTTAAGTAAGGAAAATAATGTTCCAGAAATTGCCTATGAAACTGTTGTAGAAAAATTAAAATGTGCAAATTGTTCTTTAGATAATATTAGTCTAAACATTGCTCCTCGTGATAATCCTAGTAAAATATTTAATATACTTTAGAAAAAAGAGAATGATGCCCTAATCATTCTCTTTTTTGAAACAAAAATTCTAAGAATAAAAAATCATTAGAAGCAAAAATTATATTTATGGGGGCTGTAGGGGCATAGAAATAAATTTTTTGTCATAAGTAGGGCTCTTATTTAGGACAAAATTTTAAAGTGCCCCTACAAGATTAAAAACGATGTTAATTTTTTATTAATTTAATTTTTTAATATTTTTTTTACTTGAATTTTTAGGATGTTTTTTCTGACAGTAAAAAATATTGAAAAAAATAATAAGAAATAAATTTTCATTTTATCTCTAAATAAATGTTTTTTGCTAATTGCTTAGCAAGGAAAAAATACATTTTTAAAAAAATTTTTTGAATAAATTTGTTCTGTAAAAATAATACTACAGTTTCCATATTTTGTCAATTATTTTTTTACGACAAAATCTGCCAAATTATGACAGATGTTAGGATTCCCATAAAGTCTCCTATTAGTGCTGCCCAAAGTACAAATCTTGTTTTTTTTATTTTTACCATACTTGTATAAACTGCTATTGTATAAAATGTAGTTTCTGTTGAACCCATTATTGTTGCAACAATTAATCCTATTTTACTATCTACTCCATATGTTTTCATAATGTCTGTACCTATTGCAAGAGAAGCACTTCCGAGAAATTGGTCTTAATATTGCAAGTGGCATAACCTCTTTTGGAAATCCTAGAAGGTTTGTAATTGGTGATATAAAATTTATTATAAAATCTAGTATCCCTGAAGTTCTAAGTGCTCCTATTGCTACAAATAATCCTACAAGTGTTGGAAGTATTTTTACAGCAATTTCTATACCCTCTTTTGCCCCTTCAAGAAAAATATCAAATATTGGTTTTTTCTCTGAAATTCCATAAAATAAAATTATTAAAAAAATTAATGGAATCGCTAAATTAGAAAAATAATTTATAAGTTTCATGCACTAATCTACCACTTTTTCATAAATATTTTTGCAGCAGTAATTGCACTAGCTGCTGCGACTGCTGTTGCAATCCAAATTGGGACTAACATTTCTGTTGGATTTTTGGCCCCCAATGTAGTTCTTATTGCAATAACTGTTGTTGGAATTAACTGAATTGATGCTGTATTTAAAACAATTAATATTGCCATTGAATTTGATAGTTCATTTTTATTTTTATTTGTTTTTTGAAGACTTTTCATTGCTTTTAATCCTAATGGAGTTGCAGCATTTCCCAGTCCTAATAAATTTGCAATTATATTCATAGAAATTTCTTTATAAACTTCATCTTTTTCATCTATTTCCGGAAATAATTTTCTTAATAATGGTCTTAATAATTTTATTAATTTATCCACCAAACTAGTTTCCATTGCAATTTTTATTATCCCACACCAAAGGCACATTGTACCCACTAGCGTTAAGCATAGCTGTATTGCATTTGATGTGGATTCAAAAATTGAATTATTTACCTCTGGGAGTTTTCCTGTAAAAATTGCATAAATAAAAGATATAATTAAAAATGCTGGCCAAATTTTATTTAACATTTTTCTCCTATATTAATTAAATTTTAAAACTCGCTCAATTATTTTAGCTTTAATAAACCTTACCAAAAAAAGGAAAAATTTTCTTGTTTTTATTGACCGCCCGTTTTTTTTATGTTATTATATTTTTACGAAAACAAATGTCGAATTTTGTAATTTTTTAGGAGGTAGTGTTATTGAAAGCAACCGGAATAATTAGAAGAGTAGATGAATTAGGCAGGGTGGTTATCCCAATTGAGCTAAGAAATAAATTCGGAATTACCGAAAAAGATCCTATGGAAATATATGTTGATGGTACATCAATTATACTTAAAAAATATGAACCAAATTGTATTTTCTGTAATAGTTCAAAAAATTTAATCGAATTTCAAGGCAAACAAGTTTGTAGCAAATGCGCTAAAACTTTATCTAATAAAAATATCAAATAAAAAATAAACCTTTTATAGGTTTATTTTTTATTTGATAAAATATTGATATATTTCATTTTTATTTTTATTTTTATCTTTTGCAATTTTTTTAATTATTTCCTTTTTTTCTAATCCTTGTTTTTCATAATATTTATAATGTTCTTCTAAACTTAAATTTAATAAAAAATCTTTTTCTTCGCTATTTTCATTTGATTTTTCTACAATAATAACAAATTCGCCTTTTGGTTCTGTGTATTTTTCTAATATTTGTGAAATTGTTCCTCTTATAAATTCCTCATGTATTTTTGTTATTTCCCTAGCTAAAACTATATTTCTATCCCCTAAAATTTCTTTTATATTTTCCAAAGTATTTATTAATTTATGTGGTGCTTCATAAAAAATTAATGTACTATTTATTTTTTTTATTTTTTCTAATTTTTCCTTTTTTTCTTTTTTATTTACAGGTAAAAAACCTACAAAATGGAATTCTGTTGTATCGAGTCCTGAAGAAATTATTGCATTAATTGCTGCACATGCCCCAGGAATTGGAACTATTTCTATATTATTTTCTATGGCACATTTAACAATTTCTGCACCGTGGGTCTGAAATTCCGTGGTGTTCCTGCATCAGAAACCAGGGCTATATTTTGTCCGCTCTTTTAATTTTTCTATTAAAATATCTGATTTTATTTTTTCTATTTGTTTATAGTAACTAATTAGTGGTTTTTTTATTTCAAAATGATTTAATAATTTTAGCGTGTGCCTTGTATCTTCTGCAGCAATTAAATCTACTTCTTTTAATGTTTTTATTGCTCTTAATGTGATATCTTCTAAATTTCCAATTGGTGTTGCAACTAAATATAATTTTCCATTCATAATAATCTCCTTTTAAAAAATAAATTGTAGTTTGGAGGTGAGAGGTGGGATGTGGGAAGTGGGATTGGTAAGGGTAAATCTTCGAAGAAATTACCCTAAAATCGCACCTCACACTTC
>JBJFFF010000037.1:0-3385 GCA_051891455.1 Clostridia bacterium
TTCTATTTATTTCACTTGGTCCATTATTATATGCTGCTGCTCCATAGAAGTATAATTTATTATCTGCTGTTGCTCTTACTGGGTTTGCTGTTGTTATTAGTAATGTTTCGTTTACTTCATCTTCATCGGTATCTTCTATTCCTAATACTATCCAATATGTAGTTTGTTTTTCTATTGTTTGTGTTTCACTTGATCCACTTTTTTCTGCTGATATTTCCGTACTTGTTTTCCCTGCTGGTGTGTAATTTACTACTTGTCCCATCTCATATGTTGCACCGCAATGGCTACATGTAAATGTGTCTCCTGTTCTGGTCCAATTATGCACTGATGATGGTATTCCATTTATGTAATCATCTATTGAATCATACAATACCCCACCTATTTCTATTTTTCCATTTGATAGCTCTTGCTCTTTATTTACTGCATTTTCTGTTTCTCCTACTGCTTGTCCTGCTTTTTCAAATAATCCTCCATTTACTGCCATGTTTATTGTTACAGCAACCAATATTAACATGACAATTATGGTAATTATTAATGCTATTAAGGTTATTCCTCTATTTGGGCACCTGTAGGCAGGTGCCCCTACATTTTTTTGTTTTTTTGTGTCATTTGTTGTTCTCATTTCTTTCCTCCTCCTAAATTTTTTCCTTATATTTTTATTATAAATTATTGCATTATGTTTTGCAAGCAATTTTATATTATATTTTTTAATATACAAAAAGACCCTACGCTATATTCTTAGGTACAACAACCTAAGACCACAGCACGGGTCTTTATTTCTTAAATTTATTCTTAAAAATATGTTATTTAAAACTACATGTGTGTGTGTGTGTGTGTGTGTGTGTGTGTACAGTTTCAAGGGTTACAGCGTTTAACATATTTTTTCCTCCTTCTTTTGTTTTTTATTTGGGCACCTGTGGGCAGGTGCCCCTACGTTTCTAGGGTTGTTCGTTGTAGTGCGGGTCGCCGTGAACGGCGCCCCCTACAATTTTTATGAATTTATTTTACAGCATATTTTTTATTTTTGTCAATATTCATTTTTGCAATTATTCTTCTGCTTGTTCTCCTATTTTCTTTAAGCTGATTTTGCCTTGGTTATCAATGTCTAATACTTTTACTATTACTGTGTCTCCAACAGAAAGAACATCTTCAACTTTTTCTATTCTTTCTTTTGATATTTTTGATATATGAAGTAATCCTTCTTTTCCTCCGCCTAGGTCAATAAATGCTCCAAATGGCATTATTTTTGTTACTGTTCCTTCGTAGAATTCCCCTACTTCTATTTCTCTTACTATTTTTTCAATCATATTATATGCTTTTTTTGCCATTTCATTATCTGTTCCAGCAATAAATACTTGTCCATCTTCGTCTATATCAATTTTAACACCTGTTTCTTCGATGATTTTATTTATTACTTTTCCACCTGTTCCTATTACATCTTTTATTTTGTCTGGTTTAATTTGCATTGTTAACATTTTTGGTGCATATTTTGAAACTTCTGGTCTTGGAGCAGCAATTTGTTTTAACATTATTTCATCTAATATATATTGTCTTGCTTTTTTAGTTCTTGCAAATGCTTCTTCTATAATTTTGTATGTTAATCCATCTACTTTAATATCTACTTGTATTGCTGTAATACCTTTTTCTGTTCCTGCTACTTTAAAATCCATATCTCCAAAGAAATCTTCTAATCCTTGGATATCTGTAAGCATTACATAATCATCTGGATTATCTGGGCTTGAAACAAGTCCTGTTGAAATTCCTGCAACTGGTCTTTTAATTGGAACACCTGCATCCATTAATGCTAATGTGCTTCCACATATACTTGCTTGTGATGTTGAACCATTTGAACTTACAACTTCAGAAACAACTCTTATTGTATATGGAAATTCTTCTTTTGATGGAATTACTGGAACTAAAGCTTTTTCTGCTAATGCTCCGTGTCCAATTTCTCTTCTACCTGGTCCACGAGATGTTTTTGCCTCTCCTGTACTGTATCCTGGGAAATTATATTGGTGAATGTATCTTTTTGTTTTTTCTTCATCTAATCCATCTAGTATTTGTTCATCACTTGTCATTCCTAATGTTGCAATTGACATTACTTGAGTTTGTCCTCTTGTAAATACTGCACTACCGTGTACTCTTGGAATTAATCCAACTTCACACGAAAGTGGTCTTATTTCATCTATTGCTCTTCCGTCTGGTCTTTTATGTTCGTTATAAATCATTGCTCTTACACATTTTTTCTCTAATTTATATAGAGAATCTGCTAAATTTTGTTTTTCTTCTTCAGCCTTTTCTTCTCCATATTTTTCTACGAAATATGCTTTTACATCTTCAGCAATTTTGTCCATGTTAGCATCTCTAATTTCTTTATCAACTGCTTGTACATCTTTGTACATTCTATCGTAAAATTCTTTTTCAATTTCTTCGTAAATATCGTGGTCAACTTCAAATGATTTATATTCAAATTTTGGTTTTCCAATTTCTTCTTTTATTTTTGAAATAAATTCACAAACTTTTTTGATTTCCTCATGTCCTGCTTTTATAGCTTCTAGCATTGTTTCATCTGGAATTTCGTCTGCTCCTGCTTCTATCATAGCAACTTTATCCATTGTTCCTGCAACTGTTAGTCTTAATGTACTTTTTGCTCTTTGTTCTAGTGTTGGGTTTATAACTATTTTCCCATCAACATATCCAACTTTTACTGCTGCTGTAGGTCCTCCAAATGGTATATCTGATATTGAAAGTGCTGCTGATGCACCTATCATTGCACAAAAATCTGGTTCGTTGTCTGGTTCTACAGATAATACTGTTGCTACAACTACTACATCGTTTCTGAAGTCTTTTGGGAATAATGGTCTTATTGGTCTATCTATTGCTCTTGATACAAGTATTGCTTTGTCAGCCGCTTTTCCTTCTCTTCTTGTAAATCCTCCTGGTATTCTTCCTACTGAATACATCTTTTCTTCATAATCTACTGATAATGGGAAAAAGTCTATTCCTTCTTTTGGTTCTTTTGATGCTGTAACATTTACCATTACAGTTGTTTCTCCGTATCTTACTAATACGTGTCCATTAGCTAGTCCTGCTAATTTTCCTGTTTCTATGCTTAAGGTTCTTCCTGCAAGTTCCATTGAATATGATTTAAACATAATTAATTCCTCCTTAATTTTTTTATTTATTTTCAAATACAATCTTCGAAATAGTAACCTCTATAATGTGCTTATTTTTTAAACATATTATACAAGCTACTATATTTCTAATATTGTATTTAATAAACTTTGTTATACATTCGTTTTCAATCCGCCGCATCTCGTCGAGGATTACATATTTTAATTCGCTCATTTCTTCCCACCGGCGCTGTAACAAGGCTTACGCCTTT
>JBJFFF010000038.1:0-3376 GCA_051891455.1 Clostridia bacterium
ATGAAGCAAAAGAAGCTGGATTTACAGATATTATATTAACTCCACATTATATTACTAATTATTATGAGACCCCAGGAGCAGAGGTAAAATTTTGGACAGAATCATTGCAGAAAATTGTAGATGAGAAAAATCTAGGAGTCAAACTTCATTCTGGTATGGAGATTTATATTTCTGAAGAACTAAGTGATTTAGCAAAAAATGGGACAGTTATAACTTTGGCTAATAGCAGATATATATTAATAGAGCTTCCTATGAATACAACTATGAGAAACGTAGATGAAATATTATTTATTATGCGAAATATGGGCTATAAAGTAATTATTGCACATCCAGAAAGATATAAATGTATACAAGAAAATATTGAATATGCAATTCAATTAGTAGAAGAAGGATGTATGCTACAATCAAACTATGGAAGTATAGTAGATATATATGGCAAAGAATCAAAAAAAACGTTAAAAAAATTATTAAAAATGAATTTGATATCTTTCTTAGGAACAGACACACATAAAGAGGAAACAATATACCAAATAATGCCCCAAGTTCTAAAAAAACTAAAAAAAATCATATCAGAAGAAAAACTATATGAAATAACAACTGAAAATCCAAGAAAAATTTTAGAAAATCAAGATTAAAAATGATGATTTTAGGGACGGAGTAAAAAATTATTTTACGCAATTTTAATTGTACAAAAGATGATTTTTTACTCCGTCCCTAAAATCATTTTTTTATCTTAATAAACTAACCCATTTATCTAATACACTTGCCATCATATTACCAAGATTTAGTTTAGGAACAGAATTTGCAGCAATCAAATCAACTGATCCGCAGAGTTTCATCACCAAAAGAATATGTAACACTACCTAAAATTTGCCCTTCTTCAATAGGCGCATAGAAAGAATCTTGCAAACTTATAGTAGTTGTAATATTTGATGATTGACCTTTTGGAATTAATGCACCAGCATTTTCGCTAAAAACTACATTTACATTTTCAGAAATACCTTTTTCTACAGCAATATTTTGAGCAACATCTCCTTTATTACTATATTTTACAAATTCAAATTTACTAAAACCATAATCTAATAATTTAGTTGCTTCTTCAAATCTAATTTTAGAAGTATCTGCTTTCATTATTACAGCAATTAAAGATAAATCGTTTCTTGTTGCAGAAGCAGATAAATTAAACAAAGCAAGCGAGGTAGAACCGTGTTTTAAGACCTGTTGCACCAGAGTAATTTCTAATCAATTTATTAGTATTAACTAAAGAAGATTCTCCATTTCTTAAAGTATCCATATAAATAGTAGTATATCTAGTAACTTCAGGATGTTTTGTTAAAAGTTCTCTAGACATAAGTGCTATATCATAAGCAGAAGTTACATGCCCATCTTCATCAATTCCATGACAATTTTTAAAACAAGTATCATTCATACCAAGTTCTTTAGCTTTGGAATTCATTTGCTCAACGAAAAGTTCTTCTGAACCTGCTAAATATTCTGCCATAGCAACACAGCAATCATTTGCAGAAACTACGCAAATTGCTTTTAACATGTCGTTTACAGTTAAGGTTTCGGTAGTATCAAGCCAAATTTGAGAACCACCCATAGAAGAAGCATTTTCACTACAAGGGATTTGGTCGGTTAAACTCAAAGTTCCATTATCTAAAGCCTCCATAATTAATAAAACAGTCATTACCTTTGTAACACTGGCAGGGCGAAGCTGTTCATGACTATTATGCTCATAAAGGACAGCTCCAGTAGATTGCTCAATTAAGACGGCACTACCACAGGTAAGGCTTAAAAAATTGCCGCTCTCCTTCAGATATAACAGAAGATGTGCTTACAATTGGGCTAGAAAGCTCAGACCAAACATAAGAAGTATCATCAGCTCCATAAGAATAAAAAGGTAATACTACAGAAAATATAAGAAATACAGTTATAATGTAAATAAATTTATTTTTTTTACTTTGCATACAAACCTCCACTAAAATTTATAGTTATATAAATGTATGCAAAATAAAAATAAAATAGAATTAGATTTTAACAATAGATATACTAACCTGATTCCCATCAGTTGAAGCATCAATTCTTATATCGTAACTATTATTATTTTTAAATTTAAAATCTACACTACCACAAGCAACAGCAGCATCCTTATCTTTTTCAACATAATAAACAGTATGACTATGAGGATGTCTTTCCACAATTTCAAAATTAGAATTTTCTAATACGGCATTATATAAAGTGCTACTAACTTGGCAATTTCCGCCACCATATCCCATAGTTACATTACCATCAGCATCGAAAACTTTAGCTTCTTTGTAGCCTCTATCAGCAGTAGCTTTCCCAACAGTATCACAAAAAGAAAAAGTTTCGCCAGATTTTACAATAGTTCCATTTAAACTAGAACAAGTAAGACTAATATTAGTTTGCCTACCAGAATCTTTATCTAAAATATTTGTAGAAAAAGAACTAATAACTTCTTCTTTAGGCTGTATAGATATTTTTTCAGGCTCGTAAGTAACATTCTCATTAGTAGAATTAGTAGTATTTGTATTAATTATAGAATTATTTTCAATACTATTTACAGTACTATTAGGGGTATTATTAACTGTATTGTTAACAGTGCTATTAACAGTATTATTAGAAGAACAACCAACTAATGCAAAACATAAAAAAACAAAAATAAAAACAAATAAAAATTTTTTCATAACACACCTCGATTTTTTAGTAGAAGTGTGAAGTGGGAGGTGCGAAGTGGGAAAATAAAGCAAAGCCTACGAAGCACCAACGTAAATGCCCACCTCACACCGCACACATCTCACTTCAAAATTTATTTTTAGTATGCACAAAAATTCACATAAATATTGACAAAATGCATAAATAAAAGTATAATTATAAAGTAGTAAAAAATGTAGGTGATAAAAATGTTAGCCAAATATTGGAAAAAAATCGGATTAATAATTTTAATAGTACTATGCTTAATAAATGGAATATCAAAACTACTAAAAGTAGTTTCTTTTGATGACACAGTAGATGCAATAAAATCAAAAATATCAATATCACAAAAAACAGAAGAAAAAAAGTAAAAAAGTTTGCAAAATAAAAACAAATATGATAGAATATATAAAGTTTTGTTAAAAAGAGTAAGGAAGAGGTGAATACTTAAAATGAAAGAAGCAATACAACCAAAATTTGAAAAAACAACTATCACATGTGCTTGTGGTAATGTAATGGAAGTAGGTTCTACAAAAAAAGATTTAAAAGTAGATGTTTGTTCTAAATGCCATCCATACTGGACAGGTAACTTAAGAAAAGATACAACAGGTGGAAGAGCTGATAAATTTAAAAAGAAATACGGAATTGCTTAAAAAATTTA
>JBJFFF010000039.1:0-3371 GCA_051891455.1 Clostridia bacterium
CTTACCATTTCTGGATATTCATCCGCATATTTAAAATCTCTTGTATATGTGTAGTAGTTAGTTCCATACAAGTAATCTAATGTTGCTTGGCTATCATATGCGGCACTACTGCTACTATAGTTACTTATCAATTCTGTTGGCTCACTATAACTTGATGAATACGAATATGATGCCCCTATATCCTCTGTTACTGGTATCCATACAAACTCATTATTATTTACATCTTTTATTACAAGCCCTGTTCCTATTGCTTGTTCTCCTTCTACTTCTGATACTTTAAATCCTGTTGGGATTATTGCAGTATAACCATCACTTTCATATGTTGCTTTTTCTGTTAAATATCCATTTGTATCTTTTGTTGCTTTTGCATATGTTGGAACTGTATCTCCTGTTCCTCCACCATTTCCTCCTGATGAATTTCCAAAATATTCTTCCATTATGTCATCTATAAATTGTTGTTCTTGATTTATTGCATTTTTTGTATCTCCTACTGCTTTGCCAGCATTTTCAAATAGCCCTCCATTTATTGCCATGTTTATTGTTACAGCAACCAAAATTAACATGACAATTATTGTAATAATTAATGCTATTAAGGTGATACCGTTGTTTTGTCTATCCTTCAAAGTGTGGGCAGACTTTAGTGCATCTGCCCCTACGTACATTTCATTTTTGTTCATATTTTAGTTCCTCCTTGGTTTATTTTGATTTTTTCTTGAGTCTTGCCTTTGTAATTGGGCGGACACGGGGTCCGCCCTACAAGTGTTTCAATTATTTGAATTTATCATTTTGTAGGGGCGGTCTTGACCGACCTGAAAATTATATTTATTATTGAAATTATTTTTTCCTCTTATACATAAAATTCACATTTTTAAAGTAATATGCTTTTTCTACATATTCGGCATCACACTTAAAACAACTATATTTACTTTTCAACGTTCTTTTTATGCTTAAAATTCTTGTATTTTTATATTAGCATATATGTTAATTTTTTGCAAGTAGTTTTTGTGCATATTTTAAAAAGTGGTTAATGTTCAGTAAGTCTCGTTGAGTAATAGAAACATTATTGCAAACTAGGGACGATTTTTTCTTTATTTTCGATGTATCTACTGAACAATAACTACATTCCTGTTTTTGGTAGTTTTACAACTACTTCTTGCTCTTTTTCTGTTATTTCAGGCTTTTCTACTTCAATTGTTTCTTTTGAGTTTGTTACTGTAATTGTTAAAGCTTCGTTATAAGCTAGTTTTGCTTCTATTTGTTCTTCATATACTGCATATCCATTAACAGTGCTTGTTTCTTCTAAATAGTATGTTCCTGGAGTCAAATTTTCTATAGTAATTTTTCCCTCTTTGTTTGTTGTAAGTTCTGTATGTAAAACATCTTTGTTTTCATTTAATAGTCTAAATTTTACTCCTTCAAGGGCATTTCCCTCTTCATCTTGTTTTAATATTATTATTTTTGTTTCATTTTTTGTATAATATACTGTTTTTATTCCACTCCCATCTTCATATATATTTCCTGTTAATGCATAGTCTTGTAAATTTGGATTGCTTGAATATCCGTATAGAATTGGCTTTGTTGCGACTTCTCCGTTTACTTTTATGTTAAAACTTCCTTCATCTGTCATGTTTTTTATTGGTATTATTATTTTAAAATTTTCTCCATATTTAAACTCTGTTTTTTCGTTGTTATTTTTATCTACAATCTTAGCACCTTCTATATTCATTCCTTCAATTTCTACTGAGTATGAATTAATGGTACTATTTGCTTTAATTGTAAATTTTTTTGACACATATTTGTTGCTAATATCATCTTGTTCCCATTTACTAGTTACCTCCTTTATAGTAAGGTCTGCACTTTGCTTTACTTCTGTTGAGTTTCTAGCATTTGTTACTATTTGTATTAATGCATTTCTTGTTCTTACTCCAACCTCATCTGTTGCTATATATGTATTTGGGTCTCTATCGTAAAGTGCACAATATACTGCCTGTTTTGTTGCCATAAATGCTTCTTCCTTATTTGCACACCCTAGTTCTTGGTATGTTTTGTATGGATATCCATTTATTATTGTTCTCCATACTTCTACATCTGTAAGTAATTCATTTACATCTACTGAATATGAAAATCCTGAGTTTACTCCTTTTAGCTCCCTATTTAAACAATATGCTGGATATTCTTGTCCATCTATTTGGTAAACTACATAATCAAAAACAAGTCCCACTCCTCCAAAACGTAAATAGTCTGAATAAGTGCCTT
Source organism: Clostridia bacterium (assembly GCA_051891455.1). GTDB lineage: Bacteria > Bacillota > Clostridia > TANB77 > CAG-508 > UMGS1933. The sequence goes on from JBJFFF010000039.1 coordinate 2,257, forward strand.
TTGAATATAAATCTGCTTTATCTACTGTAAATGTTGCCTCTGCTTTATTAGGCAATGTAACTATTCCTATTATCATTAGTAAGCTTAAAATTATTGATAATATTTTTTTCATAAATCCTCCTTAAATTTCTATTGCTTGAATACATCTTCTGTATTTTGGCTGGTTTTCTACACATGTTATTAGTGTTAGCTTATTTTCTTCGGTTTCTTGTAAATACGACCAGTCTGTATCTTCTATAATTGTTGATACTGCTACTTTATATGTTTTTGTTCCATATACAGTTGTGTATTTTATTTCATCTCCTATTTGTAATTCTTTAAGTCTTCCAAAATAATTTACTGGATACCCTCTATTATGAGCAGCTAAGCCAATATTTCCTGTCCATACTCCAGTTGTATCAAAATGACCTATAAATTCATTCATTACTTCTTCTGTTGTTCCAAAATTTATATTTGCTCTTAAATCAATCTTAGGTATTTCTAAAATCCAATTTTCGTTTGTAAATTCTAGTTTTTCCATGTTTTGTCTAATATTGCATATGCTCATTTTGGGGCTGTATTTTGAAAATTTAGTTGTTGTATTAATCTGTGTTTGGGTTATTTCAAAAATTATTATTGCACATACAAATAAAGCCTCAATGTTTAGTTTAAGTTTAGAATAATTTAGCAGATACGCATCACCTCTTTTTTATTAATAATTGTTTTTTTCTTGGATTTTTTTAGATAAAAAAATTCAGATTTAAAAATTATTTTCGAAATTGCTATAGAAAATAGCAATTAAAGATATATTTATATTAATACATTTTTTGGAAAAAGTAAAGAACTTTTCATCGACAAGAAACGACAAGAGTTGTCGAAAACTATAAAAAGCCACCTAACAAAATGTTTTTCGTTAGATGACCTTTGTTTTACATTATTCTAAACCGAAGCTTACTCCTAGTGCATTGTCTATTTGGCTCATTACTTTTGCATCATTTATATGCCCTATTTTTTCTTTTAATCTACTTTTATCTATTGTACGTATTTGTTCTGTTAAAATTATTGAGTCTGCTTTTAGCCCAAATTCTTCAGAATCTAATTCTATATGAGTTGGCAATTTGTTTTTATTTAATTGT